>BQJX01000188.1 GCA_021604925.1 Gemmatimonadota bacterium | reverse complement strand
TGGTGCCGTGTTGATCGCCCACGTTGAAGGTGGTCAGCACTTCTTCCAGCGTCTTGGCCCGGTGATTGTGCAGGTAGGGAGCCTGGTCCCAGATCCCGATGAGGGAAGGCGTATCCAATCCCGCGGCGGTGGTGAGGTCCTCCGGATCCGCGGTCCCCACGTCGTGCAGGATGAACGGGTTCTCGTCGAGCGTGCTGTCCGTGTAGAACGGCGGGACATGGCACGTGGCGCACGCCACCACCGGATCGTGGAAAAGCACGCGGCCACTGTCGGCTTCGGCGGTCAGCGATCCATCCGGGTTCAGGAACGGCGTGTCGGGCCGGTACCGCTCCAGCGCGATGAACAGCGACAGGTCGTCGAGGTCCTGGCAAAGGCCGGCGTTGGGCGCGCCCAGGTTCGGGTTCGGACCGAGCGGCGTGAGCCCCTCTCCGCCCATCAGCCCGATGATGCTCCACTCGTTGTCGTGGATCTCGTCGAACGATGCGGTCCATCCGTACGGCGGGGTCCAGCCCGCGCCGCGCCAGTCCTTGGTGGCGCGGATCCGCTTGCCGAACTGGGAGAGATCCCAGGTGCGGGCGTCGGGTCGACCGAACACGTGGCAGGAGCCGCAGGAATTCCGATTCTCAAACGACATCTTGCCCGTGGACGTGAAGAACAGCTGCTTTCCGTGCAGGACCGCGGGGTCCAGGGCGGCGGTGGTCGTGGTGGGCACCGTCGCCACGATCGTCATGGCGCTGGTATTGATCACGGTGACGTCGCGGCTCAGCCAGTTGGCCACGTACGCGCGGTGGTTGGGTCCCGGATGCGTCACGATCCCGATCGGCGCGCTGCCGGCCGGAAACACGTGGCGTTCCACCGGGTACAGGAGGTTGTCGTCCAGTACGGTGACGTTGTCGCTGTGCAGGTTGGCCACATAGGCGCGCCCCAGACGAAAGTCCACCGCAACCGGCCCCGCCACCGGCGTGGTGCCGCCTGCGAATCCGGTGTTCGGAGTGCCTCCTTCGCTCAGGAAGTACGTGTCCCAGTTCAGATCCTCGCCCGTGTTCGTGTTGATCGGACGGATGCCGGCGTGGAACAGATTGGTGGGCGTGAGCGGCACGCCGCTCAGTCCGCCCTTGGCGGAGTTGATGACAATGTTCGGAAGCCACAGCAACGTGTCCGCGGGCGCGGGCGCCAGGGTCAGGTTCTGCATGGCGCTCGGGTAGCCGCCCAGGTCGGTCCCGAAGACCTGGCGAAGCAGGATCTCGCTGGTCGCGCCGGTGCCCGCGTCGAATTCGGTCAGCCGCCCGAAGTAGCCGGGCGTGAGCAGGTGCGTGATCCACGCGTGCGAGCCGTCGTTGCTCCAGGCGACTCCACGCGGACGGCGGTACACGTCCACGGTCCGGGTCACGGCTCGCGTGGCGACATCGATCTCGTGGATCCGGTCCGCGCCCGATGCCGTGACCAGCGCCGTGGTGCCGGCGGGGTTGAACGCCACGCCGAACGTCTCGAAGCCGGTGTCGATACTTCCGATCACGGTGCGGGTGGCCGCGTCGATGATCGTGATCTCATCGTCCCGGTAGGAACCCACCCAGACCTCGCCATTGGTGGGGTGGACGTCCAGGCACCACGGTTCGCGCCCCACGGGGATTTCGGCGAGCAGCGTGTTGACGCCCAGCGCCTGGATCACCGAGACCGACCCGTGATCCGGGTTCACGACCCACACCTCGAGCCCGTCGGGCGTGAGGTCGATGGCCGTGGAGTGGAACGAAACCGCGTGGACCGAAGGCGCGGCCAGGCAGAGAAGAGCGAAGAGGGCGACCGGAAAGCAGGGACGAAGGCGAACGGGGTGGCGGTGATTCGGCATGGAGTTCTCCCGGAGCCGGCGGGAGTCACAGATCGAAGAGGACCTCGACGCCCGAATAGGGGACTATCGAGTCATCATTATAGAGGGCCGGGACGCCCAGGGGAAGAGGCTCGGGAGCCGGCCCGGGTCGGCGTCGCCCGGGAAGCGGGAGGCCGGGGCCCCGTCAGTTCGAGACGAGGTCCAGCAGTTCGGGCGCCAGGCGCTCCATCTCACGGTCCAACGCGCCCATGGCGTCTTCCAGGCCGGTGAGCATTCCGCGCCGGCCCAGGTTCTCCAGCTCCGTCGCCGCGGCGGCGGCCGCCTGGGCCCCCAGGTTGGCCAGCGCGCCCTTCAACTGGTGGGCGCTGCGGTCCAGGGCGTCGTAGTTGGCGCTGGTGACGGCGTCGCGGATGCTCTGGAGGATCTCCCCGCTCGATTCGACGAACAGGCCCACGATCTCCTTCAGCAGTTCCTGATCTCCGTCGACGTTCGAGAGCAGGAAATCCCGATCCAGGACTTCCATGAAAACGGCTCCTTGGGCGACCGGGGCGCCCGTTGGGGGAGAGGCGGTTCTGGTACCTGGGATCGGACGGCCCGGTCCGCGGCTTGAGCCGGCGGGAGGAGGGCGGGACGGAGCCGGGCGCGGCTGAGCCGGCGGGAGGAGGGCGGGACGGAGCCGGGCGGGTCTTGACGCCGGCGGGAGTGCGCCCTATCTTGCCCGAGCTAGCACTCTCTCCCTGCAGAGTGCCAGGCCCCTCGAGGAGATCCCGGATGACCCGGCCCGAATCGTTCCCAGAGTTGTCCAGTCGCGAACGCGTGGTTCTCGCCACGGTGGTGACGGGGTACGTGGAGTCGGCCAAGGCGGTGGGATCCCGTTGGGTGGCCCGGAAATCCGGCCTGCAGCTTTCGCCCGCCTCCATCCGCAACTGCATGATGGATCTGGAGGACAAGGGGCTGCTCACGCACCTCCACACCTCCGGCGGGCGGCTTCCTACGAATGCCGGCTACCGCCTCTACGTGGACTCCGTGATGAAGCGGACCCCCCTTGGCAAAAAGATCGCCCGCACCGTGGACGAGTCGCTGGGCAGCGGCCGCTTCGGCAGCCTCGAGACGTTGCTGGAAGCGGCCTGCACCCTGCTTGGCCAGTTCTCCGAGCAACTGTCCGTGGTGCTGTCGCCTCGCTATGACCGCAGCGTGGTCGATCGGATCGAACTCAGCCAGGTGGGCGAGCACCTCCTGGTCGTGGTCTTCCGGATGTCGACCGGCCTGGAGCGGACCGTCGTCATCCGGCTGCAGGGCGGAATCGACTCGGAGGATCTGCAGCGAACCCTGGAACTGATGAACGCCGTGGCGGCGGGTCGAATGCTGGCCGAGATCGTCTCGTTCCGGGACGACGAAGAGATGCGCGTTCGCATGCGCGGCCTGGCGCTGGTGCACGCGGTCGTGGACGGAGCGGACGAACTGCGTGGCGACGAGTCCAATGACCACTATCATTTGTGGGGGACTTCGAACATCCTGGGCCAGCCCGAATTCGAGGATCGCAGTCGACTGCGCGCATTCTTCCAGGCGCTGGAGGAACGCGACGTGGTGTACGACCTGCTGGAACCCACGCGGCACCGCAAGAATGTCTGCATCACCATCGGTGAAGAGATGCCGGTCAAGGCGCTTCACGACTGCAGTATCGTGGCCGGCTCGTACCGGTTTGGTGAGTACGGGGGATCCGTGGGTGTCATCGGCCCCACGCGAATGCCCTACGAGCATGTCGTGGCGCTGGTCGGCCACGTGGCCGACACCGTGGGCAACGTGCTCGCGCGCAACTGAATCACTCCGCCCAGCGGCGGCACCCGAGGGAATCATGGCGAAGACGGACGGCAAGGGGAAGGATGCGGCCAAACCGAAAGGTCTGGGCCGCCTTCGCCGCGCCAAGAAGGGCGAGGCATCGGTGGATGAGGCGGGAGCGGACGAGCTGAGGTCGGACGAGACGGAGTCGGTCGACCCGGATCCGGCCGAAGGCGACGGCGCGGCGCCGGACGACGCCCCCGTCCCGGAAGAAACCGAAGTGGAGCGGCTGCAGCGCGAGCTGGCCGAGGCCCAGGCCGAAGTGGCGGAGGCCGCCGATCGCACGCTCCGCACGCTGGCCGAGTTCGACAACTTCCGGCGGCGCAGCTTCCGCGAGCGCCAGGGCGCCGAAGAGCAGGGCAAGGCCGACGTGCTGCGCGAGCTGCTCGACGTGGCGGACAACTTCGATCGTGCGCTGGAGCACGCGGGAGACAAGGTCCCCGCTTCCTTTCTGGAAGGCATGAACCTCGTGGCGCGTGGTCTGCACGATCTTCTGGACCGGCAGTCCGTGGTGCGCATCGACGCGGAAGGACAGCCGTTCGATCCCGTCTATCACGAGGCGCTGACCAGCCAGCCGGTGGAAGGCGTGGAACCCAATACCATCGTGCAGGTCGTGCAGCCCGGCTACGCCATGAACGAACGCGTGCTGCGCCCCGCCAAGGTGATCGTGGCGGCGGCCCCGATGCCGGAACCGGCGGAGACGCCTCGGACGGAAGACGCCGGAGGAAACGAGTGAGCAAGCGCGACTACTACGAAGTCCTCGGAATCGCCAAGGGCGCCACGGAAGACGAGATCAAGAAGGCGTACCGCAAGCAGGCGCTGGCGTTCCATCCGGATCGGAATCCGGGAGACGCCAAGGCGGAGGAGAACTTCAAGGAGGCGACCGAGGCGTACGAGGTCCTCAAGGACTCGGAGAAGCGCCAGCGCTACGACCAGTTCGGACACGCCGGCGTGGACGGCGCGTTTCAGGGGGGCGGCAGCGCGGACTTCGGCGGGTTCGATCTCTCCGATGCGTTGCGTGCGTTCATGCGGGACTTCGGCGGCTTCGACGACGGGTCCGGGTTCGGTCGCGCCGGCGGTGCGCGCGGCGGACCGCGCACGGGTCAGAATCTCCAGGTCAGCGTGCGGCTCACGCTGGAGGAGATCCACAAGGGCGTGACCAAGAAGATCAAGCTGAAGCGGAAGTCCGCGTGCGAGAAGTGCAAGGGGTCGGGTGCCAAGGCGGGAACCACTCCCACCACCTGCCCGGATTGCCAGGGCGCGGGGCAGGTTCGACACGTACAGCGTTCGCTGCTGGGCCAGTTCGTGAGCGTGGTGCCGTGCCGCCGCTGTTCCGGAGCGGGTCGCGTGGTCACGGACCCCTGCCCGGAGTGCCGGGGCGACGGGCGCACCGATACCACCGAGACGATCTCCGTGGACATCCCGGCCGGCGTGCACGAGGGAAACTACATTCCCATCCACGGCAAGGGGAACGCCGGCCCGCAGGGAGGACCTCCCGGCGACCTCATCATTCTCATCGAAGAGAAGCCGCACGACGTGTTCGAGCGTCACGGCGACGACACGATCTGCGAGCTTCCCATCTCGTTCGTGATCGCCACGCTGGGCGGCAAGGTCAACGTGCCCACGCTGGGCGGCACCGCGCGACTCGACATTCCGGCGGGCACGCAGTCCCACAAGGTGTTCCGCCTGCGGGGACAGGGGATGCCGCGCGTGAACACCGGGCGATCCGGCGACCATCTCGTGCGCGTGCGCGTGTGGACCCCCACCAAGCTCTCGCAGGAGGAACGACTGCTGCTCGAGAAACTGGCCGAGGTGCAGGGGGAGACCCCGGAGCCGGGCAAGGGACTGTTCGATCGGATCAAGGAGACGTTCCGCGGCTGAGGCGCGTTGACGCGTCGTCAACGGCCTGAGTAGAGTCACGTTCGACCTGCCCCTCCGAGGAGACGAAATCGAGTGTTCGAGATCGTTCACCGCGTCGCGCTGAGCGGCGCCGTAGCTTCGGTGATCCTGGTGTTGCACTCGTGTCCCGTGGCCGCGCAGGTCTCGGAGACACGCAGTTCCAGCGCCAACCCCATGGTGGAAGTGTTCCGCTCCACGTTGTACGGCGGCCTCGCGGGCGTGCTGCTGGGCTCGGCCGTGGCCCTGGCCAAGGAAGACGACGACGGTTCCGAAACCGTACGCTGGGGATTTGTCGGCGGCACGTTCTTCGGGTTCGGCTTCGGCATCCATCATGTGTACGCGCGGCCGCAGCCCGGGCAGGCGGCTCTGCAACTGCGTGACGGGGAGTGGGCACTGGCCCCGCCGACCGTCACCTGCGACCACGCGGCCCCGGCCGCCGGCTGGTCACCCCCCTCCGCGAGCGAGACGACACTTCGGGCCACGCTGGCCTCCGTGGACTTCTGATCGACCATGGATCGGGTCTATCTGGCGCCGGGCCTCCTGGCGGACGGCCGCATCGTGGTGACGGGCGCGGAGCGAA
>BQJX01000187.1 GCA_021604925.1 Gemmatimonadota bacterium | reverse complement strand
GGCGGCTTGCCCACCACGATGGCCGGGTAGATGGCGTCCTTGCGACGGAAGACGCGCTTCACGCGGAACACGGGAAACGGAGCGGCCGCCGAGTAGTGCCCGAAGTGATCGCCGAACGGCCCTTCCGTACGCCGCTCGCCGGCCGCCACGGTTCCCTCCAGCACGAACTCCGCCGCCGCGGGAACCGGCACGTCCACCGTTTCCCCGCGCGACATCGACAGCGGTCGCCCGCGCAACAGCCCCACGAACGCGGCCTCCGACAGCCCCTCGGGGAGCGGCATCATGGCGGCGAGCATCAAGGCCGGATCGCCGCCCAGCGCCACCGCCACGTCCAGCGGCTGGTCCACATCTTCCGCTTCGAAGTGGTGGTAGCCGCCGCCCTTGCCGATCTGCCAGTGCATGCCGGTCGTGGCCGCGTCGAAGCGTTGCATCCGGTAGATGCCCACGTTCAGCGAGCCGTCGCGCGGACTGCGCGTGTGCACGAGCGGGAACGTGTAGAACGGGCCGCCGTCGTCCGGCCAGCAGGTCAGGACCGGCATCCGGTCCAGCTGCGGCGCCTCGGAGACCTCGCGCACCGGACCGCCGCGGCGGAGCCCGGGCTTCATGCCGCGCATGCGGGCAAGATCCCCGGCGCGGCGCAGGATCTTCCGGAACGAAGGCGGATTCATCTCCTTGGCGAGCGAGAAGAGCGACTCGCCGATCTCCGCCGGCGGACGACCCAGCGCGAGTTCCACGCGCTTGGCGGATCCGAACAGGTTGATCGCCAGCGGGAAGTCCGCGCCGTCCACGTTCTCGAAGAGCAGCGCGGGGCCACCCTCGCGAATCACGCGCTGACAGATCTCCGTGATCTCCAGCGCCGGGTCCACCGGCACCCGGACTCGCCGGAGTTCACCGGCGCGCTCCACGGCTTCCAGGAACGTGCGCAGGTCGTGGGCGCTCACTCGGTCGTCCAGGGATCCGACGCGGCCCGGCCCGCCGCGTCCGACGTCTTCCACTCGTCCGGCTTCGCGTCGCCGGGGCTCGCATCGCGTGCCAACTCGGAGCGCCGCCAGCCCTCCGGCGGCGGATCCCCGCCGGCCGCCTGCACCACCCGATCCACGAAGTCACCCACCAGCCGATCGATCGAGTCCGGCTTGAGGTAGAAGAACGGCGATACCGGCATCACGATCGCACCCTCGCGGGACACGCGGGCGGCGTTCTCCAGCGCAATGGACGTGAGCGGACTCTCCCGCAGCCCGATCACGAGCCGGCGCCGTTCCTTCAACGCGTTGTGGCACAGGCGCGTCCCCAGCGTGTCCGTGAGGCCGCAGGCCACCTTGGCCACGAAGCCCGCGCTGGCCGGGAGCGCCACCACCGCATCGAACGGATTGGAGCCGGACGACAGCGGGGACGCCAGGTCCTCGTCGGAGTGGAGCCCATCGCAGAGAGCGGCCACGTCGGCGGGGCGCAGGCCCGTCTCCTCCTTCAGGACCATCTTGCCCCACTTGGTCAGGACGGCCAGCTTTTCGCCCGGCAGGCGGCGCAGCAGCTCCACGCCGAAGATGGATCCTGAGGCACCCGTGATGATGACGACGGTGCGCACGGAGGGCTCCTTGGCAGCGGGAAGCAGCGGGAAAGCGGGCTGAGAAGCTATCAGCGGCGCCCCGGACCCGTCAACGAACCCTGGAAGCGGGCGGCGACTTTCGCGTATGATGGTATCCGTATCTCATCGGGACGACTCGTCCTGCGTCCGTGCGCTCGCTCCGGGGAGCGCCTGAACCCGCACCTGAGCTTCGAGAGGGGTAGTCCATTGAACCTTGCCACCATTGCCGGCCTCGTCACGTCCGTCTGTCTGATTCCCCTGGCCGCCACGGCCGCTGATCTGGGGGAACACGCCCAGGAAGAGGTGGTGCTCCCTGCCTCCGGGGGAGTCATGACGCCGGACCTTCCGTCCATCCAGACCAACCTGTTCACTCCGGGTTGCGCTCTGAGCTTCTGTCACGGTGCGGCCATGTCGGCCAACCTGGATCTGCGTGAAGACGCTTCCTACACCAGCCTGGTCGACATCCGATCCGTGGAGCATCCCACCTGGGACCGCGTGGAGCCGTTCAACCCGAACGAGAGCTTTCTGATCTGCAAGCTGGAAGCCTGTCCCGAGTTGGTCGGACAGCAGATGCCGTTGATCGGCGGACCGCTGGACCAGTCCGTGATCGATGTGATCCGCGCCTGGGTGGCCAAGGGTGCGCCCGAGTCTCCGGGGGTCGCCGTGGATGCGAACACCTGGGGTCAGGTCAAGGCCATCTACCGGTAGTCACCCCGGCCGCGGCCCCGAGCCGCAAGCGCAAACCCGGAAGGGGGAAGACACTGCGTCTTTCCCCTTCTTCTTTGGGGCGGGCACTGGTTCGAGGGCGTGTGCCCGCGCTCGCTCCGCCGCGGGCGCGTCGCCTAGAGGCCGGCCCAGACCAGCGCAAAGACGACGAACCCCAGCACGGCATTGATCTTGAAGAACGCGAAGTCCACGCGGTGCACCATCCGATGCTCCAGCGCCAGCAAGGCACCGGTCGCCGCCAGAAGGCCCCACGCGACCACGCCCGACAGATAGAAGAACGTGAGCGCGGCCAGCGCGACCAGGGCCGCCACGTGCACCAGTGCCGCCACCGCGAGCGAACGCGAACGCCCCAGCGCGGCCGGCAGCGAATGGAGCCCCGCCTCGCGATCGAAGTCCTCGTCCAGCGTGGCGTAGATGATGTCGAAGCCCGCGACCCACGCCCAGGTGAACAGCGCCAGCAGATGCACGCCGCCCCACCGCGGCAGCTCTCCCGTCACCGCCACGTACGCTCCGATGGGGCCGAACGCCAGTCCCGCCCCCACGCCGAAGTGGGCCAGCGCCGTGAACCGCTTCATCAGCGGGTAGATCACGAAGATCGCCAGCGGGATCGGCAGGAGCCGCGCGCAGAGAGGCGGCAGGTTCCAAACCGCCCACACCAGCAGCGCCAGTCCCCCCGCCGCCACGCCGACTGCGGACGCCAGAGACATCCTGCCGGACGGGAGTTCGCGCGTGGCGGTACGCGGATTGCGGGCGTCGATCTTGCGGTCGAAGATGCGGTTCAGCGCCATGGCCAGCGTGCGCGCCCCGGTACCGGCCACCACGATCCACAGCAGCGGTGCCGCCGACGGCGGACCGTCCGCGCCGAGAAACGCGCCCGCCAGGAGCAGCGGAATCGAGAACACGGTGTGTTCGAATTTGACGAAATCGAGGAGCCGTCGCATTCCGAAGGATGCGGCATCGTGCGCATGGCGACAACCCGCAACCGCACCGTGGCGCTGGGCGGCGCAGGCGCCCACCTGCTATGGTGGGGCCCGACCGACTCCCCGCTTCGCCGGAGACTGCCGTGCCCGTCCAACCCGCCGCGGTCGTTCGCAACGACGCCCTTCGTCTGGAGGGCGTGGTGAAGTCGTTCGACCGGCACCGGGCGGTGGACGGACTGGACCTGACCGTCCCCCGCGGCTCGATCTACGGGCTGCTCGGGCCGAACGGCGCGGGCAAGACCACCACCATCCGCATGCTCATGGGGATCCTGCGCCCGGACGCCGGCCGCATCCACGTGCTTGGCGAGCCCGCCAGCGAGGCCACGAAGGACCGCATCGGCTACCTGCCGGAGGAACGCGGCCTCTATCCGGGGATGAAGGTCCTGGACAACCTCCTGTTCTTTGGCGCGCTCCGCGGGCTCTCCACGGCGGAGGCGCGCGCGGCCGCCGGCAAGTGGCTCGCTCGCCTGCGCATGGAGAGCACCGCCCTCCGCAAGCTCCAGGAACTGTCCAAGGGCAACCAGCAGAAGATCCAGTTCGTGGCCACGGTTCTCCACGAGCCGGAACTCCTGGTGCTGGACGAGCCGTTCTCGGGGCTGGATCCCGTGAACCAGGATCTCATGCGCACCACCATTCTGGACCTGGCGGCGCAGGGAAAGACGATCGTGCTGTCCACCCATCTCATGGACGAGGTGGAGCGCCTGTGTTCGCATCTCACGCTGATTCACGCGGGTCGCGCCATCGTGCAGGGAGCGCTGGACGACGTTCGACGCGAGCACGGCGGCGAGACGGTCCACCTGGAGCTGGAACCCGGCCAGGAGCTGGACGAGCGGCATCCCGCGATCGTGGAAGTGCGGCGGGTGGGCCGCTCCCTCGAGATTCAGCTTGGCGCCGGGGCGGATCCGTCCGCCTTCCTGTCGGAGGTTGCGGCCCAGGTCCGCGTGCGACGCTTCGAGGTGCGCGGGGCCAGCCTGCACTCCATCTTTGTGCGACTCGTCTCCGCGGACGACCCTGCCGAAGTGCCGACACTTCCCGCCTCCGCTCCCCGCGTGCCCGAGGCACCGCTGACCGGAGGCGGCCGATGAACTTCCGCAAGGTGCGTCACGTGGTTCGGCGGGAGTATCTGGAGAGCGTGCGCAAGCGGTCGTTCCTCCTGGGCCTGGTGGCCACTCCGTTGATGATGGGCGCCATGATCTTCCTTCCGTTCGTTTCGGAAGGGCTCGTGTCCCAGGAGGAGATGCGCGTTTCGATCCTGGACCGGACCGGCCGCTACGGAGCGGCCCTGATCGCCGACGCCTCCCCGGACCTGATCCTCACGCTGGCGCCGCCGGGAATGGCGGAAGAGGAACTGGACGCGCGCGTCGCGGCCGAAGTGCTGACCGGGTGGATTCTGATCCCGGAAGACTTTGCCGAGACCGGCGAGTGCACGTACCGATCCGGTTCCATCACGAACCTTGCGGTCCTGGAAAGCCTGCGCACCCGCCTCGGGTTGTCGCTGGCCGGCGCCAAGGCGCAGGAGCTGGGGCTCCCGTCCGAAGACGTGGAATCCCTCCTGCGCCCCGCGGAAATGCGCACGGTGCGCGTGGGTCATGCCGGCGCCCGGGAAGGTGACTTCACCCAGGTCTACCTGCGCGCCGTGATGCTGGTCATGACCATGTTCTTTGCGCTGATTCCGACCGGCCAGATCCTCATGCGTTCCGTGATCGAGGAGAAGTCGAATCGCGTGATCGAGGTGTTGCTGTCCAGCGTGACGCCGCTGGAGCTGATGGTGGGCAAGATCATCGGACTGGGCGCCGTGGGGCTCACGTTGCTGGGCGCCTGGGCTTCGGTGGGAGTGCTGCTCTCGCTGCGACTCGGCACGAGCCTGCCGATCTCCGGCGGCGAGATCGGGATGTTCGTGCTGTACTTCCTGCCGGGCTACTTCTTCTTCGCGGCGCTGCTCGGCAGCATCGGGTCGATCTGCTCCGCGGAACGCGACGCCCAGCCGTTCCTCATGCCCATCTCCCTCACCCTGATCCTGCCGGTCATGATGGGGATGGCCATCGCCCAGGCGCCCGACCATTGGGTCGCCCGCGCGTTCTCCTTCTTCCCGCCGCTGACTCCGAGCCTCATGCTCTTCCGCTACGCGATCAAGGAGCCGCCGGCCTGGGAGATCCTGGCCACCTGGACCACCCTGGTCCTCGCCACGATCGCCATGTTCGGCGTGTCTGCGCGCGTGTTTCGAGTCGGCATCCTGATGACGGGAAAGCGCCCCACCTTGCCGGAGATCGCACGATGGGCGCGGGAGAGGTAACCATCGAGCGGGCGATGGCGGGAGACACGATCCAGTGCGCCTGAAGGAACTGATCTACCTGCTGGGATTCCAACCCAGGATCCAGACGTGGGGCCACGAGGTCCGGCGCTTCGAGCTTCCGGACGGAGCCGTGGACTACGCGCAGTGGTTGCATCCCGGCGAATCGCGCAAGGAGATCCGGGCCGCGGACGTGGAATCGCTGCGGGAGTTCCTGGCGCCCGGCGACTTCTGCGTGGACATCGGCGCGCACTCCGGCGACACCACGGTCCCGATGGCCCTGGCCGTGGGCCCCCAGGGCACGGTCCTGGCGCTGGAACCCAACCGCTACGTGTTCCCCGTGCTGGAGGCGAACGCCCGGCTCAACCCCGAACGAACCCACATCGTGCCGCTGCGGCTGGCCGCGGCGGAGAACGACGGTCCGCTGGAGTTCGAGTACTCCGACTCCGGGTTCTGCAACGGCGGCCGGCACCAGGGGATCAGCAAGTGGCGTCACGGCCACGCCTTCCAGCTGAAGGTGGAGGGCGTGAACCTGGCGGAGCTGCTGCAGCGCGAACACGCGGAGCGGCT
>BQJX01000186.1 GCA_021604925.1 Gemmatimonadota bacterium | reverse complement strand
GTGCTGGGGATCCTGCTGCGACCGCGGCGCGTGGATCTCACGCAGCTGCTCATCGTGGGCGGGTTCGGCGTGCTGGCGTACCAGGCCGTTCGCGGGATTCTGCCGTTCGCGGTAGTGGCGGCGCCGCTCCTGGGGCGTACCTGGGGCGCGCTGGCGGAGGATCTGTTCGCGCGCGCCGCGAGCGGTCGCGGTCGTCCGAGTGCCCGGGAGGCGCGGGCGAATGCGGCCGAGGCCACATCCATCCTGCTGGTGATCGTGGCGGCGTTGCTGCTCTCGGTGAAGGCCACGCGCGACTGGGCGTTCCCGTTCGGCTTCGGCAAGGATCCGCGTCACTATCCGGAGCGCGCGCTGGACTTCCTGTGGTCGCAGAACATCCGCGGCCCCATCTTCAATACGGATCTGTGGGCCTCCGGTCTGCTGTGGCGCGGCAAGGGGCGACGCTTCCCCGTCTTCGTGGATGCGCGCCTGGAGGCGTACCCCGAGGAGTTCTGGAAGGACTCCTACTACCGGGTGCTGCAAACGGCGCCCGGCTGGGAATCCGTGCTGGAGAAGTACGACGTGCGCTGCGCGATGCTTCATCGACGGCCGGGCGAGATCGACGACCGCATCGGAGAGGCGCTGTGGGACAGCCCGGACTGGGGGTTGGTGTACTGGAACGACGTGGTCATGCTGTTCGTGAAGCGGAACGCCGGCTCGGAGCGCAACGACCAGGTCCTGGAGAGCTGGGAGTTCACCGAGTTCCCGGCGCGGCGCCCCCAGGAAGTAGAGCAGCTCGACGCGGAGCACCTTGCCATTGCCGAAGCGCAGCTGTCCCGACTGGTCGGCTGGGAACGGGATGCCTTCCTCACGCGCTGGTCCTGGGCGGCGGCGCTCACGGGGCTGGGGCGCGGGGAGGAGGCAGTGGCGCTCTTCGATGCGATCGGTCCCCGGCGGGAGGCCCGGGACAACGTGGCGTTCCTGCGCAGTCGCGCCAAGGCGGAACTGGTGTCGGGGGATCGCGCGGACTGGGAGCGTTTCCTGGAAAAAGCGGGCAGCAACCCGCGCAGCTCGGTCGAGCTCTTCGCGGCCGCGGCACTGGCGTCGCGCACGGGGGAAGCGGAACTGGCGATTCGGCTCTACGAGGACGTGATCGCGGCCAGCCCGCGGGACGCGGATGCGATGAACAACCTCGCGCTGCTGCTGGCCCGCGCCGGAGATACGGAGGCGGCCTTCCAGCGGGTGCGCGACGCGCTGGAGATCCAGCCGGACGACCCCTACTACGTGGCCACCCGCGGTGAGATCCACTGGTACGCAGAGGACCGCCCCGCGGCCCTGAAGGATTTCCAGTGGTCCCTGGACCACCTGCCGGCGGACGCCGCCGCGGCCCGGGAAGAAGTGATGCGCTGGATTCTGCGCGTCGAATAGGCCCCGGTCCGCAGTCCCTGTGCTATCCTCCGCGCTTCCTTTCAGCCGTTCCGGAGTGAACATGTCCGACGCCAAACCCGTGGAGCTCGCCAAGGCGTACGAAGCCGCCCAGGTGGAGGATCGCGTCTACCAGGAGTGGATGGACGCGGACCTGTTCCGCGCCGACGCCCGGTCCGACAAGCCGCCGTTCACCATCATGATCCCGCCGCCGAACGTGACCGGCGTGTTGCACATGGGGCACGCGCTGAACAACACGCTGCAGGACATCGTGATTCGCCATCGCCGCATGGCGGGCTACGAGGCGCTGTGGGTTCCGGGCACGGACCACGCGGGCATTGCCACGCAGGCCGTCGTGGAGAAGCGCCTCCTGGAGGAGGGCACCCAGCGCAAGGAGATGGGCCGGGAAGCGTTCGTCGCCGAGGTGTGGAAGTGGCGGGAGCACCACGGCGACGTGATCCTGAAGCAGCTTCGCAAGCTGGGCTGCTCCTGCGACTGGTCGCGCACCAAGTTCACCCTGGACGAGGACATGAGCCACGCGGTTCGGACGGCCTTCGTTCGGCTGTGGGAAAAGGGACTGGTCTACCGCGGCGCCCGTCTCGTGAACTGGGACTGCACGCTGCAGACCGCCGTGTCCGACGACGAGATCGAGTACGTGCCACGGAAGGGAAAGCTCTGGTATCTGCGCTACCCCGTGAAGGGCGAAGATCGATTCGTGGAGGTGGCGACCACGCGCCCGGAGACCATGCTGGGTGACACCGGCGTGGCCGTGCATCCCACCGACAAGCGCTACGGAGATCTCGTGGGCAGGACGCTGGTGCTGCCGCTGATGGGGCGCGAGATCCCCGTGGTCGCCGACGAGTCGGTGGATCCCGAGTACGGCACCGGCGCCGTCAAGGTCACGCCGGGGCACGACCCCGCGGATTATGAGCGCGGGGCACGGCACGGGCTGCCCATCATCAACATCCTGGAGCCGAACGGAACGCTCAGCGCGGAGACCGGCGACTTTGCGGGGCAACCGCGCTACGAGGCGCGCAAGAACGTGGTGGCGGCGCTGGATGAACTGGGACTCCTGGGCAAGATCGAGGAGATCGAGCACAACGTGGCGTTGTCGGACCGCAGCAAGGACGCCATCGAGCCGCTGGTTTCCGAGCAGTGGTTCGTGAAGATGGAGCCGCTGGCGGTCCCGGCGATTGCCGCGGTCAAGACCGGGCGCCTCCAGTTCGCGCCGCCGCGCTGGGAAAAGGTGTACCTGGATTGGCTGGAGAACGTGCGCGACTGGTGCATCAGCCGGCAGCTCTGGTGGGGGCACCGCATCCCCGTGTGGTACGACGAGGACAACGTGCCCACCGCGTCCGTCCTGGATCTGGAGATCGGCGCGCCCCATCCCGAGACGGGCAAGCCGATCGTCCGCCAGGACGAGGACGTGCTGGACACCTGGGCGTCGAGCTGGCTGTGGCCGTTCTCCACGCTGGGATGGCCGGAGCGGACCGAGGACCTGGCCAAGTTCTACCCCACGCAGTTCCTCAGCACCGCGCGGGAGATCATCTACCTGTGGGTAGCGCGCATGGTGATGGCGGGCTACGAGCTGCTGGATCACTTGCCCGAGGAACAGCGCGTGCCGTTCTCCACCTGCTACATCAACGCCACGGTGCTGGACGGCATCGGACGTCGGATGTCCAAGAGCGCGGGCAACGGCATCGATCCCATCGAGATGATCGACAAGTACGGCGCCGACGCGGTGCGCTACTCGCTCACCATGCTCACGCGCGAAGGGCAGGACACCAAGCTGTCCGAGAACCGCTTCGAGCTGGGGCAGCGGTTCTGCAACAAGATCTGGAACGCCACGCGGTTCGCGTTGGGCAACCTGGACGGCGTTCCGGACGAGGTGCCGGCCACCGCGTTCGAGGACCGGTGGATCCTCTCCCGCGCGCGGGCCACCATCGTTTCGGTGACCGACTCGCTGGACAACTACCACTTCCACGACGGCGCGCAGGAGCTGTATCGCTTCTTCTGGAACGACGTCTGCGACTGGTACCTGGAAGTCGTGAAACGCCGGCTTGCCGACAACGCCGATCCCGCGGATCGGGAGGCCGCGCGCGCCACCCTGGCCCGGGTGCTGTCCGCTTCGGTGCGGATCATGCATCCGTATCTGCCGTTCCTCACCGAGGAACTGTGGCGCTTCCTTCCCGGCACGTCGGGTCCGGTGATGGTCGCGGACTGGCCGGACGCGGAGGCGTTCGCCCGGGACGAAGCGGTGGAGCGCGACTTCGAGCAGATGCAGGACGCCGTCTCCGCGGTGCGAAACGTGCGGAGCGCCATGAACGTGCCCCCGGGAAAGAAGATCCGGCTGTTCGTGAAGGCCGAGGACCCGGACCTCGCCCGATCCCTGGACTCGGCCCGCGAACTGGTCATGGCGCTGGCCCGCCTGGACGAGCTCACCGTGGGCCCGGACCTGGAACGGCCGGCCGGTTCCGCCAGCGCGGTCATCCGGGGGGGCACCCTGTACGTGCCGCTGGAGGGCGTGATCGATCTGGACGTGGAGCGCGCCCGGCTCCACAAGGAGCGGGATCGCCTCACGAACATGATCGGCGGCGCGGAAAAGAAGCTGGCGAACGAGAACTTCGTCTCCCGGGCCAAGCCGGAAGTCGTGGCGAACGAGCGGGAGAAGCTGGACAGCCTCCGCGGCGATCTGGAGAAGGTCGGCGCGGCCCTGGCGGACCTGGGCTGATCGCACGGAATAAACTCCGCGCTCCCGCGTAGTCCCCTGGAACGGGAGGCCGGGCCTCGGGCACGCCGATCGCCCACCCCTCGACAATTCCCGGCTTCCCGGCGAAACTGCGGGGAGCCATTCGGATGGAGGAACCCATGAAGCGCGCGTTGCCTTTGGGCCTGCTGGGCCTCGTGATCGGGGCGTCCGCGAGCGGAGCCTCGGAAATGCATGTAACGGTCTATAACAATGATCTCGCCCTGGTCCGGGAAGTTCGGCAGGTCGAGGTTCCCAAGGGCCTGTCCGAGTACTCGTTCACGGGCGTGCCCGCCCGCATCGACGCCACGTCCGTGCGGTTGAGCGGCGGCAAGGGGCTGACCGTTCTGGAGCAGAACTACCGATACGATCTCGTGAGTCGCCAGAAGCTGCTGGAACGCTACCTGGATCAAACGGCCCGGATCATCACCAAGCACGACAAGGTCCACGAAGGGATTCTTAAGACCGCGGCAGGTTCCCTGGTCCTTGAGACGCCGGACGGCGTGGTGCTCGTCAACGATGACGAGATCGCGGACATCACGTTGCCCCGGATTCCGGACGGGCTGATCACGCGCCCCACGCTGGTGTGGGCCATGGACAACAGCGGCGCCACCAGGCGCGATCTGGAGGTCCAGTACCTGACCAACGGGATGGCGTGGCACACCGAGTACGTGGGCGCCGTGGATGCGGATGACAAGCGCATGCGTCTGTCGGGGTGGGTCTCCATCGAGAACAACTCGGGAGCCACGTTCGAGAACGCGCACCTGAAGGTGGTGGCCGGAGACGTGAACCGCGCGCCGGATCCCCGGCCGGACATGCTGTTCGCCCGCACCGCGGAGATGTCCAAGTCCGCGGGTTTCCAGGAGCGCACGTTCTTCGAGTACCACCTCTACGATCTGGAACGCCCCACCACGATCGCGGACCGCGAGATCAAGCAGATCCAGCTCATCGAGGACCGCGAGGTTCCGGTCGAGAAGATCTACGTGTACGAACCCACCCGCGGCACGCAGGACGTTCAGGTGAAGCTCCGCTTCGAGAATACCGAAGAGAAGGGTCTGGGGATTCCGCTGCCGGCCGGCAAGCTGCGCGTCTACCGCGAGGACAAGGGCGGCGCGTTGGAGTTCGCGGGAGAGGATCGACTGGATCACACTCCGCGCGACGAGGAAGTCACCGTCTATCTGGGCAATGCCTTTGATCTGGTCGGCGAGCGGCAGGAGATGGAGTCGCGCCGGGTGACCGATCGCGTCTTCGAACGCAAGGTCCAGATCAAGCTGCGCAACCGCAAGGAGTCCGGATCCGTATCGATCGTGGTGCGCGAGCATCCCGGCGGCAACTGGACCATCCTGGAGAGCACGCATCCGGGGGACCGACTGAACGCGCGCGACTTGGAGTTTACGGTACCGGTGAAGGCCGGCGAAGAGGTCGTGATGACCTACCGGGTGCGCGAAGAGCACTAGGAACACGGGAAGCTTCATGAACAGCCTCGGACAGTATTTGAAGCATGGCCGCGAGGAAGTGGGCGTTTCCCTGGAGGAACTCGCCCAACGGACCAAGATCCGCCTCGAAAGCCTGCAGTCGCTCGAGAAGGATGACCTCGAGAGCCTGCCGACGGATCCCTATGTCCGCGGCTTCGTGAAGCTGGTGTGCCGGGAACTGGGGCTGACGCCGCAGGAGGGGCTGGCGCGCTACGAGTCGCTCCGGGCCCACGCCGGCCCCAGCGACGAGATGACGTGGGCAGAGGAACGCTCTCTCGGGAGCAAGGGGCGGCTGGGACGCGCCCTGGAAGACCCGGAGCAGGTCGTGCGCCGAGCGCGCCGGGTGGCGCGGATTGCGGCGTGGTCGGTGGCGGGCCTGGCCGTGGCGGGGCTCGTGTGGGGCGGCGCGCGGCTGGTGGGGAAGTGGACCTCCGACGATCCGCAGATCGCCGCTGCCGACCGTCCGGGCGAGGCCGCGGAGCCGGAGGCCCCGGCGGCGCTGCCGCTGAGCGACGTGGACCTCGGCTCGACCGCGGCGGCGCAGCGGACGTCGCCCCCGGAGCC
>BQJX01000185.1 GCA_021604925.1 Gemmatimonadota bacterium | reverse complement strand
GTCTTCACGAAGATCACGTACACGGCGCCGCCGATCACGGTGAACGCGATCCAGACGAAGCGCGTCCTCCCCGGCGCCCACTGCGCGGCAAACACCGGCAGCCGCTTTCCGATGGCCGCACCGAGGCGCGAGCCGTAGCCCAGGTAGAACGACACCACGCCCAGGATGACGAGCGACAGTCCCGTGGCCAGAAGGTCCAGCGATTGGAAGCGGTCCGTGGAGATGTGATAGAGGTCCATCTTCTCGTGGAAGAGAAGGTGCAGGGAGCGCACCACGTAGCCCATGGTCACGATCGTGGTGAAGCCCACCAGCGGATCGAACGGCTCCCAGCGGCCGTGCACGTGACGGAGCACGTGGGGCGCGGCCAGAAGGGCCGCCAGCGTGGCGAGCAGCACGCCCACCAGCATCGTCTCCTGCCACGCCCGCGCGGCCAGGTACAGGCACGCAAAGAACGCCGCGCCCAGCAGCACGGCCGGAACCGTCCCGCCGATCGCGGGGCGCGCCGCGCCGGTCAGCGGCGGCAGGGTCTGGCCGCTCACGAGGTGCCTCCCTGCCGGCCGGGCCAGAATCTCCCGAATACGCGCGTATCCTCTTCCGGCACGCCCAGCAGGAACAGCACGCCGCCGTAGGTGACCAGGAGCAGGGTCCCCAGGAGCAGCGCCGAACCCAGGCCGCCCGGCACCAGCAGCCGCGCTCCGGCAACCACCAGTCCGGCCACGCCGGTCGCGGCAAGCGGCTTCCAGCACGACCGGGACACCGGCCACATTTCGAAGCGTCGATTCACGGCGATCACGCGGCAGACGCTGATGGTCGTGAACGCGATCGCCGTGGCCAGGGCCGCGCCCATCTCCCCGTAGCGCGTGATGAGCGCCAGGTTCAGGACCACGTTGGCGGCGAGTCCGGTGAGGATGATCCGGAGATCCAGGTCCTGGGCCCCGGTCATCTGCAGGAACTGCATGGCGACGCCGCCGCCGAGATTGATGACCTGGCCCGCCAGCAGAATGATGAGCAACGGCCACGCGCCGCGAAACTCCCCGCCAAAGAGCCCCAGCAGCACATCGCCGAAGAAGATGGAGGCCAGCACGACGGGGAAGGAGAGTGTGAGAATCCAGCGCGTGACGAGCTGGTACACGTGGCGCAGTTCGGTGTCGTTGCGGGTGTGGTTGAGGGCCGAGACCAGCGGGGCAAAGACGGGAGCCATGGCGCCCTGGATCACGCCGAGCTGACGGCTGAGGCGGAAGGCGGCCGTGTACGTTCCCACCGCGGCGGCGCCGCGGTAGTGCGCCAGCATGAGCTTGTCGACGTGGCCCATGAGGATGTAGCTGAACCCCACGAACAGGATCGGCATGGACACGCGGAAGAGATCGCGCGACGAGTAGGCGCGCACTTCGCTTTCGGGGAACGCTCCCAGGATTCGCTGATACGTGATCCAGCTGGCGCCGGCGGAGATCGCGCAGGATGCGGCCCACGCGGACACCAGGAACGGCAGTCCGAGTCCCAGGCCCAGCGCGATGGAGACGAGCAGGATCGACGCGGCCGGTTGCAGCAGGTCCACCAGCACCACATCCAGGTCCACGCGGCGGAGTGCCCACGCCCAGTACTGGGCCAGGATCATCCACGCGTAGAACGGCAGCCCGATCGCGAACATGCGCAGCGACGGGGTGAGTGCGGGTTCCGTGAGCCACCGCTCGGCGATCAGCGGGGCACCCAGGAACAGGGCGCCGCCGATCAGCGCGCCGCTGGTGAGCACGGCCACGTGCGACACGCGGAAGCACGCCCGCAGGCTGTTGTAGTCCCGGTCCGCAAGATGGATGGAGCCGAACTTCACCACGCCGTTCTGCAGTCCGAGCAGACTGAACTGCTTCAGGACATCCACCAAGGCGAACCCCAGCGAGTACAGCCCGAAGCCCACCGGGCCCAGGGCCCGCCCCAGAACGATCTGCAGCAGCAGGTTGATGCCGCGCCCGGCAATGCGACCCGGCCCCGTCCAGCGGAGCGAGGCGGACATGCCCTTGGCGATCTCGGGATCCGGGGCGACCGACGGGTCGGGACGCCGGTCCGGAGCCCGCAGCGAGTCGGCGCCGGTACTCATGCGCCGGTCGCGGAGGACTTCCGACCGAGCAGTGCGCGCAGCTTCGCGACGTCCTGCGCGAACGGCTGCAGGGCGGACGTCAGGTTCGGGGAGAGTTGCACCGCGCTGCGAAGCAGCACGAAGCCGATGACCGCAAAGAGGCTGAGCACGAAGCCCATCACCACCACGATGACCTTCTTGGGATGGCTCGGACGGATCGGGGCGTGCGCGTCATCCAGGATCCGCAGCACCGGCGTGTTCTTCACCTCTTCGATCTTGGCCACTTCCGTCTGGCGCTGCAGTTCCAGGAAGATCTGTTCCTGCACCAGCACTTCGCGGCGGAGGCGGTCCACCTGCAGCAGCAGTTCCGGAGAATCGTTCACGCGGCGGTTCTTCTCGCGGAACTGCTTGAGGTTCTCTTCGGCGCTCTTGAGGTCGCCGCTCACGAGATCGAGTCGTTCGCTCAGGAAGGCCCGGTTGCGGGAGCCCTCCACCTGGCGCGTGTCGATCAGGTACTTCTCCAGTCGCGAGGTCAGCCGGTTGGCCACGTCCGCGGAGAGTTCCGCGCCGTGCGTGGTGA
The DNA here is from genome assembly GCA_021604925.1 of Gemmatimonadota bacterium. GTDB lineage: Bacteria > ARS69 > ARS69 > ARS69 > ARS69 > BQJX01. Next base: position 3,550 of record BQJX01000185.1, on the reverse strand, counting down.
CCTGCAGCGAGACGACGCCCGTCTCCGTGTCCTTGTGGGCGCGGATGACGTTCTCGCGGAGGTCGGTGAGCGCGCGCATGCGGTGCTCGTGCTCGCTCAGGTTCTTGCGTTCCACCAGCAGATCCACGAGCTTCACGGGCGTCTCGCCGGGCGCCGGCGCGAACGACTCGTCGATGAGATCGCCCAGCAGACGGTCGCTGGCCAGGATGGTGGGGTACAGATCCGACTGGCTCACGGACCCGAACGGGAACTGCAATCCGAACGACGACGCAATGCCGCTCAGCTGCGAGGGGAATCCCTGCTCGCCGTCGTCGGTGGGCAGGAGCATCACCTTGGCCGTGTACTGCTTGGGCAGCAACAGAGCCAGGATCACCGCCGCGATCACACTCCCGGTCACGAAGGCCGCCATGCGATAGCGCGCGCCGATCAGCGCGCGGGCGTAGTGGCCCATCTCCTGGTCCGTGAGAATCGGCTCGGTCGCCAGGATCTGGTCGGCCACGTGGGCCACTTCCTCCCGGGTTCCCGGAGCCGGCCGCGTCTGCGGGGGAGTGCTGGTCTCGGTCGACATCGGGGGCATTCCTCGGGAAAGGGGCGATTCTTGGGTTCTCCTATCAGTTTCGTGACTTCCGGTCGGATTCTTTAGGCTGTTTTGACAACGTCAGGCCCGCCCGCGGGGGTTATCCTGGGGGTTGGCGAGTCGCCCACGGCAGATGGCCGCTGGGAGCCATCGGGATGGGGTCCGCCGGGACGGGGCCGGGATCAGGGGAGAGCGGACGTTGGTCGATCGGGAAGAGGTGCTGGAGGTCGCGCGGCTGGCGCGGCTGGAGCTGCGTCCGGAGGATCTGGAGCGCCTGGCGGGCCAGTTTGGCCGGATCCTGGACTACATGGAGCTCCTGCGGGAGGTGGACGACGAAGCGCCGCTGCCGCCTCCGGTGGCCGTGGCGTTGCGCCCGGATGAAGTCCGCCCCGGCCTCACACGGGAAGAGGCGCTGGCCCACGCTCCCAAATCCGACGGCGAGACCTTTCTGGTGCCGCCCGTGATCCTTCCCGGGGACGGGAAGTGAGGCCCGGCGCCACGCCGTTGCCGGAGTTGGCGCGGGCACTGGCGGCGGGGGACCTCGCGTCGCGTGAGATCGTGGCGGACTGTCTGGCCGCCATCGAAGAGCGCAACGAGTCGATCAACGCCGTGATCCACCTGGACGAGAATGCCCAGGCCGCCGCCGACGAGTCCGACGCCCGGCGTCGCCGGGGCGAATCGCGTGGACCGCTGGATGGAATCCCCGTCCTCGTGAAGGACAACATCGCCGTGCGCGGCGCGCCGCTGAGCTGCGGTTCGAAGATTCTCGCCGGCTACTCGCCGCCGCGCGATGCCACGGCGGTCACGCGCCTTCGCGAGGCCGGCGCCGTGATCCTGGGCAAGGCGAACCTGGACGAGTTCGGGATGGGCAGTTCCAACGAGCACTCCGCGTTCGGGCCGGTGCGCAACCCGCACGACCCGGAGCGGGTGCCCGGCGGCTCGTCGGGCGGATCGGCGGCCGCGGTCGCGGCGGGGTTTGCGCCGCTGGCGCTGGGAACGGACACGGGAGGCTCGGTGCGGCTGCCGGCGTCGTGGTGCGGGGTAGTGGGAGTCAAGCCCACGTACGGGCGCGTCTCCCGCTCGGGCCTGGTGGCGTTCGGGTCGTCGCTGGACCAGATCGGACCCATGACCGGGAGCGTGGAAGGCGCGGCGCTGGCCCTGGCCGCCATGGCGGGGCCGGACGACGCCGATGCCACCACGCTCGCCGACGCCTGGAATGCGCCCTCGTTCGGGGAGGACTCGCTCCGGGGGCTTCGCGTGGGCGTGGTGCGCGAGTTCCTGGAAGACGGCGTGGACGAGGCGATCTCCACCCGGATCCGAAGTGCCATCGCGGCCATGGAGAGCGCCGGAGCGGAGATCCGCGACGTGGAGCTTCCGCACGCCCGCTACGCGGTCGCTGCCTACTACGTGGTGGCCAGCGCCGAGGCGTCGTCCAATCTCGCGCGCTACGACGGCGTGCGCTTCGGGCATCGCGACCCGGAAGCGCGGACCCTGGACGAGCTGTACACCCGAACGCGCACCCACGGCTTCGGGCGGGAGGTGCAGCGTCGCATTCTGCTGGGCACCTACACGCTGTCGGCCGGCTACTCGGAAGCGTACTACCAGCGGGCCGGACGCGTTCGGGAGCGGATCCGGGGCGACTTCGATCAGGCGTTCTCGCAGGTCGACGTGCTGGTGTCGCCGGTCTCGCCCGAGAGCCCGTTTCATCTGGGCGATCTGCGCGGCGATCCGCTTCGAATGTATCTCAACGATGCCATGACGATTCCCGCCAGCCTGGCGGGCCTCCCGGCCGTCTCGGTTCCCGTGGGGATGATCGACGGCCTCCCGGTGGGGTTGCAGGTGCAGGCGCCGCGCGGCCAGGACGATCGCGCGCTGCTGGTGGCGGCGGCGGTGGAGCGACTGCGGGTGGGCCCATGACCTGGGAGACGGTGGTGGGGCTGGAGGTGCACGTGCAACTGGCCACCCGGTCCAAGGCGTTCTGCGCGTGCGCCAATCGCTTCGGCGATCCGCCGAACACGAACGTGTGTCCGGTGTGTCTGGGAATGCCGGGGGCGCTGCCCGTGCTGAACGCCGGCGCCGTGGACCTTGCCCTGCTCACGGCCTTTGCGCTGGGCTGTCGCGTGCCGGAGCGTTCGGTGTTTGCCCGCAAGAACTACTTCTATCCCGACCTTCCCAAGGGGTACCAGATCTCGCAGTTCGACCTGCCGCTTGCGGAGGGCGGCGCCGTGCCGATCGAGGTGGACGGCGAGCGACGGAGTGTTCCGCTGGTGCGCCTGCATCTGGAAGAGGACGCGGGCAAGTCCATGCACGACGAGGCGGACGGTTCCCGCGACAGCCGCATTGATCTCAACCGCTCGGGCACGCCGCTGGTGGAGATCGTGTCGGAGCCCGCCATTCGTCGACCGGAGGAGGCGGGTGCCTTTGTGGAATCGCTGCGGCGCATCGTGCGCTATCTCGGCGTGTCCGACGGCGACATGAGCCGCGGCAGTCTGCGTTGCGACGCGAACGTCTCGATTCGCCGACCCGGCGAGCCGCTGGGAACCAAGACCGAGGTGAAGAACCTGAACAGCATCAAGATGGTGGAGAAGGCGATCGTGGTGGAGGCGCGGCGACAGCGCGGGCTCCTGGAAGCGGGGCAACCGATCCGCCAGTGCACGTTGCTGTGGGAGGACGAGGACGAGTCGGTCCGCGTGATGCGCGAGAAGGAGGACGCGGACGACTACCGCTACTTCGCGGAGCCGGACCTGCCGCCGTTGACGCTCACCGCGGAGCATCGCGAACGCATCCGCGCGAGCGCGCCGGAACTCCCGTTCGCCAAGCGCGATCGCCTGGTGCGCGAACAGGGCCTGAGCGAGTACGACGCCGCCGTGCTCACGGATTCGCGCGAGGTGGCGGACTGGTTCGAGCGTCTCGCGGCGGACCTGGGAGATGCGCCGGCCGCCGGCCGCTGGACCATGGGCGAGGTGTTCCGCG
>BQJX01000184.1 GCA_021604925.1 Gemmatimonadota bacterium | reverse complement strand
CAAACGAGGGATCGCGGGCCACCAGGGCGCGGCGGAAGAGCCAGCTCTGCACGCGTTCGGGGATTCCCACGGGTTCGTCCGAGACCACGAGAAACTCGGAGGTCGGACCGAAGCGAAGGATGTCGCCGCCGCTCAGCTTCTTCTCTTCCACCCGGCGATCGTTCACCCAGGTGCCGTTGCCGCTGCCGAGGTCGCGGACCGTCCACTGCGTGCCGTCGCCGGTGATCTCGGCGTGCTCGCGACTGACGTCGGCGTCGAAGAGCGGAAGGTCGTTGGGGAGTTCCCGGCCCACGCGAAACGCGCGGGTGGGCAGGGGAATGGGCGCTGCCGTCTGCAGTCCGCGGGGCAAAAGCTTCACCGTCGCGACTCCCGGGGGAAGAGGGCGATCAGAGCTGGACGCACTTGTAGATGAACTCACTCAAGCCGAACCGAATCCGATCTCCATCCTGAAGCACCACCTGCTGCGCGCGCGCATCGTTGTGGAACGTGCCGTTCGTGGATCGTAGGTCATGAAGGACGTACCCGCCTCCCTCTTGTCGGATCTCCGCGTGATGGGTCGAGGCGTACTCGTCACCGACCAGGCGGATGGCGGACTCCGCCGCGCCGCCCACGGTGGTGGTGCCCGGCTGCAGGCGGTAGTCGCGGCCGCGACCCGACCCGCTGGCGGCGACCAGCCACGCCACGACCGTAACGCGGGCGTCCACCGGGGCCCCGATGAAGCGCGTGGCATCGGAGAGATCCTCTTCGTCGTCGGACGCTCCGAGCAACGAAGGCACCGCCGGATCGGACGTGGGCGGTCGCAGGGGCGGCGAGCCGTCGGGAGCGCCGCCCACGAACGTGGCATCGTCCAGGGACCGGCCCTGGGAGATGTCCTGCCTGGGGTCCGGGCGACGGGGAGCGGGATCCCGCCGCGGCGTCCGCATGGGCGGGAACTCGTCGTCGTCCGGCGGCTCGGGCGCCTCGGGCCGCGACGGCTTCCGGGAGCCGCTCTCCTCGTCGAACCCGAAATCCTCGCCGACGTAGGTCTCGTCGAACTTCTTGCCGCCCTGATCCTTCTTGCGCCGTCGCTTGCCGAAGAACATCCCGCCGCTCCCTCGCCCTCGGGTTCGGACCGTCCTCTCAGGACACTCCGCCGGGGCAGTCTAGCAACCCTCCGGAAAGCGCGTCAATCGGCGCAAATGTGCCTCACTTAGCGACTTGACCGTTGTCAGGCCCCTTTCTACAATGCGGCCGGTTTCGTTGCGCACCGGGTGCGCTTCCCGCGCATGAACGGGTACGGGCACCGCCGGGAACGCCCGGGCGGAGGGCCGTACACGGCCGTGGAGAGAAGAAATGTCCCTTGTGCACAGACTCCTGCTGCTCATCGCGGTAGGTTCGGCGCTGGCCACTGGCGGCTGCGCTTCGATCGACAAGCTCACATTGACCACGGCCGCCCGCCTGAATACCTGCGACGGTTCGGAGCCCCATCCGGTGGTGGTCCGGATCTACTATCTGAAGAACTCGGCCCGCTTCAAGGCCGCCGATTTCCCGAGTCTCTGGGATCAGGACCGGAACACGCTCGGGGACGATCGTCTCGACCTCATCGAGGAGACGCTGAACCCGCGCGAGGAACTGCCGCTGGTGATCAAGCGAAGCGATGAGGCCAAGGAAGCCACGGCCATCGGGATCGTGGCGAATTTCTGCGACCCCGGCGAAGGCTGCTGGCGTCAGGTCGTTCCCATCACCGGGAAGAAGAGCGACATCCGGATCCACTTCGACGAGGGCTGTCTCTCCATCGACTGATGGTTCGCACACGCAAGAGGAGATCGAAATGGGCCCCTACCGCCGGATGGTCTGGACCGAGGGGATGCTGCTCGGCCCCCACCACTTCCAGCAGGCCGAACGATACCTCCTGGGAGAAATGGGGCATCGGCTCGATCTGGTCCTACCCCACTCGTGGGGCGTCCGGCGGCTGGCCATCGACGAAGAGGCGCTGGGCAACGGCCACTTCCACCTGCTGGAGCTGGATGCGATCCTCCCGGACGGCTCGGCCGTGCGCTTCCCCACCATCGATCCGGTTCCGACCGGCCGGGACCTCACCGGGGTCTTCGGCGCCGACCGCGCCGAGATGGACGTGTACGTGGCGCTGCCCGACGACCGCCCCGGAACGCCACGCTGCCGGGCGCAGGACATGCCCGGCGCGGCCGACAGTCGCTTCCGCTCCGAGTCGGTCCGGGTCCAGGACGAGAACGCGCCCGGTTCGGAGGCGGAGATCGCCATCGCCCATTCGAACGCGCGGCTGCTGCTCTCGGGCGAGAACCTGGACGGGTTCACGGTCCTCAAGATCGCGCGACTCAAGCGTTCCACGGAGGGCGTGATCGTTCGGGATCCGGACTACGCCCCGCCCAGCCTGTCGATCGAGGCCGCCGGCCCCACCCTCACCATCCTTCGCACCGTTCTGGAGAGCCTGTCCGCCAAGAGCGACACGCTCAAGGTCCAGACCCGCCAGGCGGGCGGCAAGGTGCAGTACGGCACCAGCGACGTGATGCTGTTCTGGCAGGTCCACACCGTGAACTCCGCCATCCCCACCATGTCCCACTTCCAGCGGACGCCGGACACCCATCCGGTGGACCTGTACCTGGCCATGGTGGAGCTGCTCGGATCGCTGTGCACGTTTGCGGAGGATCGCCACCCGCGGGAGATTCCGCCCTACCAGCACGAGGATCTCGGGGGCACGTTCCGGGGGCTGGAGCGGCTGTTCCGCTCCCTGATCGAGATCTCCGATGTGAGCCGCCACGAGCGCGTGGCGCTGGCCCAGGTCAACGAGGCCCAGATCCAGGGCGAGATCACCGACGAACGCCTGTTCGGCGCCGGGTACCAGTGGTTCCTGGCCGTGCACGGGCCGCTGACGGAGGATCGCATCCGGGACGAGGTCCCCGGCAAGATCAGCATCGGGTCGTCCCACAACGTGGAGTTCCTGGTGCGCCAGGCCCTTCGCGGGGTCGGGATCACCTACACCGCGATCCCATCCAGCGATTTTCCCATCAAATCGGGTTACGTGTACTTCCGTCTGGATACGCATGATGAGACATGGGAGACGATCAAGGAGGCGCGCACCATTGCCATCTACCTCCGCGGGGCGGAACTCAAGGGGCTCTCGTTCGAGTTGATCGTCACCCAGACCTGAATCGAACCACGGAGTGGCCATGGAAACCGATCCCGGGCGCTCGGCTCAACGCCGCGTCCAGACGTTGCCCGATCTCGCTTCGAGCCTGTTCTCGCTGACCCTGTCGCTCCGTGCCAGCTCCGGCTACGGCTCGGAACCGGAACTGCGCGCCAAGATCGGCGAGTACCTCGATCGAATCGATCAGCAGGGACAGCGGGTCGGCATTCCCCGCGAGGACCTGGAGGCGGCCAAGTTCCCGCTGGTAGCCTTCATCGACGAGACGATTCTCAATTCGAACTGGGAAGGCCGCGAACTCTGGCGCGAGCGCCCGCTGCAGCTGGATCGCTACGGCGAGACGGTGGCCGGCGAGCGTTTCTTCGAGCGCCTGGACAAGCTGCGGGCGCAGGGCTCCGCCAAGGCGGAGCTCATGGAGATCTACTACCTCTGTCTCGCGCTCGGATTCGAGGGCAAGTACAAGATTCTCGGGAAGGACAAGCTCCGCGCGCTGGTGGAAGACGTGCGTCGGGACCTGGGCTACTCGCGCCCCCTTTCCGGCAAGGAGCCGATCTCGCCCCACGGACGTCGCAAGGAAACCAGCCGTTCCTCCGCGGAGGAAGGGTTCCCCATCGCCCGCGTCAGCGCGATCTGCCTAGGCAGTCTGGTCGGCGTGTTCCTGATCCTCTACTTCGTCATTGGGCACAAGGCGGGCGCTGCGTTGCAGAAGCTCGGCGGGTTGCCCGGCTAGCCCGAGGGCCACGATGAAAAAGCTGCTCGCAGCGCTTACGAACCCGAAGAAGCTCTTCGGCCTCGTCAAGAATCCCAAGATGATCGTCGGTGTCCTGGGGCTCGGCTTCGCGTTCAACGTGTTCCGATTCGGAGCCAAGCTCGGCATGAAGGGCGGCGCGCGCCTGTGGATCGCGATCGGCGTCCTGGTGATCGCCATCGCGGTCATCCTCATCCTGAGGGCGCGCGAGAAGAAGAAGAAGGCGTCGCAGATCGAGGATTCGCTTCTGCTGGAAGCGGACAGCCTCGTCATGACGTCCAGCGGCGCGCAGAAGGCGGCCGCCGAACAGGCGCGCGAGGAACTCGCCACCGCGATCGCCACGCTGAAGAAGTCCAAGGTCGCGGGGGGTCGCAGCGGAAAGACCGCGCTGTACGACCTTCCCTGGTACCTCGTGCTCGGCCGGACCGGCGTGGGCAAGAGCAAGATCATCCGCAATTCCGGCCTCACGTTTCCGGGGTCCGGCCCCACCGGCTCCCATCAGGGGATCGGTGTGGGCAGCAGCTGCCAGTGGTGGTTCACGAACCAGGCGGTCATTCTGGAAACGCACGGGCGTTTCGTGGACCGCGAGGACGACACCGAGGCGCGCCGTGACTGGCAGGGCGTGCTGGACGTGGTGACCAAGACGCGCGGCGAGGTTCCCGTCCAGGGAATCCTGGTCACCGTGTCGGCCGAGGACCTGATCCGCCACGACGCCACCCGCCTGGAGGACCAGGCGCGCGTGCTGCGCCAGCGCCTCGACGAGACCGTCACCACGATGCAGGCGTTCACTCCGGTGTTCTTCGTGATCACGAAGATCGATCTGGTCCACGGCTTCGAGAGCTTCTTCGGTGATCTGCGCGAGAATTCGCGCGACCAGGTGTTCGGGGCCACGCGGGATCGCGAACAGATCGAATCGGGAGAGCCGGTCCGCTCGTTCGCGCTGGAGTTCGACCGGCTCTACTCCGCGCTCTGCCAGCGGCGTGTGCATCGGATGGCGGCCGAGGAGCGGCCGGAGCCGCGCGGCGACATCTACCTCTTCCCGCTCGAGTTCCTGGCGCTCCGTTCCAAGCTCACCGCGTTCGTGAAGACGTTGTTCGAGCCCAACCCGTACGGCGAGAACCCCATGTTCCGCGGCTTCTACTTCACCAGCGGCAACCTGGAAGGCGTGCCGGTCGACATGGTGGTGAACGAAGTCAGTCGGGTGATCGGGCTCCCGGCCGATCTGGATGCCGACGGCCTGACGCGCGTGATCGACGCGCTGCCCGATCACACGCAGCCCGCCGCCGCGTCCCGTTCCGGCGGCACGTCGCGCGACTCCGATCCGCGCTTTCTGCGCGAACTGTTCACGCGGATCCTGCCGCGCAGCATCCATCTCGCGCACGCCACCGAGGCTTCCAACCGTCGGCGACGCACGCAGAGTCTCGGCGTGCAGATCGGCGCGTACGTGGTCACCGCGGTCCTGGTCGGCCTCATGTCGCTGTCCTTCTTCAAGAACCAGCACGTGATCTCCACCACCGTGGACTCCGCGCGCGAGGCATCGCTCATTCCGGACAACGCCACGTCCGGAGGCGAGGTCGAGAATCGACTGCGCCTGCTGGAGGACCTGCGCGGGCGCCTGGATCAGCTGGACCAGTGGGACCAGGGGCGCGGACTGACCATGGGCTTCGGGTTCTACCGCGGGAAAGAGGTCAACCAGCGCGCGCGAAGCACGTACTGCAGCCGCCTCGTCGACGTGCTGCTCAAGCCGAGTCGCCGTCGCCTGGAAGAGCATCTCCTCACGAGCTATCCCTCGGCGCCCAGCGAGTACGCCGCCTTCTTTGACGGGTACCGCGCGTACCGCATGCTGCACGAGCCCGCCCGCGCCGACACCGCGTTCCTGGCCGATCAGCTCGTGGCGCTGTGGACGCGACCGGGCGTGGGCACCGGCGCCACGGAAGGGATCCGCGAGGCGATCCACCAGCACGTGCAGTACGCCTGGCGCCACGCGAACGATGTCACCTACCACAGCTCCAATCTGCCGCCGCGGGATCCGCACCTGACGGACCGCGCCAACGTGTACATCCGCGAGTACTGGCGCCCGGAGAACTACTACGACGCGATGATCGAGTCCGTGAACGACGCGGTCGCCGCCTTCTCGGTGGCCTCGGTTCCGGACGGGAGCCGACTGCTGTCCTCGGACCCGGTGCTCACCGCGCAGGATCCCACGGTCGCCTACGTGGCTGGCTCGTTCACGCTGAAGGGCTGGCGCGAGGAGATCGAACGACGCATCGCCCTGAGCGAGGAACAACTGCGCAGCGACTGGATCCTGAAGGAGGCGTTCGAAGGCCA
>BQJX01000183.1 GCA_021604925.1 Gemmatimonadota bacterium | reverse complement strand
GATTCCTCCGGGAAGTCTGCCGAGACCGGTCTTGCGGCCCCGGCGGCGTGGGGTGGATCTGGTTCCGTTCTCTGACTACTCAATACCCCGTGTGGGGCAAAAGGTTGCGCGGGAGCGGCCGTTGCCGGTCCCCGAATCCCGCCGGCTCGTGCGCCCCGGAACGTGGGTCCCACCTCCGCGGGGGGCGCGCTCCGGCGCCCAGCCCGGTCCACGATCCAAGGATCCCGGCCCGGCCCGTCTTGTCCGCCCCCGCAGCCGCTGCTAGGCTGCGTGCTCCTCGCGGGAGAAGCGCATGGCCGGACCCGTCTACTTCATCTCCGACGCCCATCTCGGCTCTTCCGCCGATCCGGCCACGGATGCTCCGCGGCTGGAGCGGCTGATCCCGTTCCTGCACGCGGTCCGGGACCGCCGGGCCGAGCATCTCTACATTGTCGGCGATCTGTTCGATTTCTGGTTCGAGTACACCCATGTGATGCCGTGGCGCCACGCCCGGATTCTGGGCGAGATCCGGGCCGTGGTCGATGCCGGGGTTCCGGTGACCTTCCTGGGCGGCAATCACGACTGGTGGGCCGGGCCGGTCTTCGAGGAGTTCGCGGGGATGACGGTGCACCGGGACGCCCTGACCGTGGAGCATCAGGGTCGGCGTGTGTTCCTCCACCACGGCGACGGCCTCGCCTCGCAGGGCGACTCCGGATACATGGTGCTGAAGGCTGTCCTTCGCAACCGCGTCGTGATCCGGCTGCTGCGGCTGGTGCATCCGGACTTGGCGTACTCGCTGGGCCACCGGTTGTCACGGTTCAGCCGGCAGCATCTGACCGGCAGCGCGTTTCGCCTGGCGCCGGCGGTGGCCGCATACGTGGATCAGCGCCTGGCCGAGGGCCACGACGCGGTCGCGATGGGACATCTGCACACCCGCTACGCGGAACGGCGCCCGGACGGCCGGCTGTTCATCCTGGGCGACTGGATGACGATCTTCTCCGCGTTGCGGCTGGAGGGCGGCGAGTTCACCTGGGAGGACTGGTCGTCCGGAGCGGGAGTGGACGTGCCGGAGATGGCGCCCCCCGCGTACGGAGGCCACGGCGATGAGGTGAAGGCCACCGATCCGGGATCGGTCTGAGTTAGCGCGTCCTCAAGGTTCACACCCCGACCCGCCGATGTTCACTAGAACGCGACACTTCCACTTCACGCTTCCGGGGGATCCATGCGAATCACCACTCCGCTTTGCGCCGCGCTGCTGATGGCGGCAGCACCGGTCCTCAACTCGTGCTCGGACACCGGTACCGCGCCGGTCGACCAGACGCCGGGCGCCGCGGATCCCAAGGACCAGAACCAGGCGTCCGCTTCCGGCGACTACGCCGTCGACTTCCTGTCGGATGCGTTGTTCGAGGAGCTGATCGTGGAGATCGACTACGTGTCGGGCTTCGCTCCGTCCGCGTCGGCACTCGAGACGCTGGAGGACACGCTCGTGGAGCTGTGCCGCAAGCCGGTCGGCATCTCCGTGATCGTGGATGACGGGATCGCTCCCGAGCCCGGCGCCGTGCGTGGAACCGCGGACATCGTGGCGCTGGAACTGCAGCACCGCGACTTCTACCGGGACCCGGCCACCAAGGTGGCGGTCCTGTACTGCATCTATCTGGACGGTCGCTCGGATCGCGACGAGGGCAACCTGCGGGTCCTGGGGCTCGCCTACCGCGGCTCCAGCTGCGCCATGTTCCTGGAGTCCATCGAAGCGTCGGAGCCGGGGCTGCCACTCTTTGCCGAGATCGAGGACACCGTGCTGCTGCACGAGGCCGGGCACCTGCTGGGGCTGGTGAACAACGGCACGCCGATGGTCGCGGCCCACGAGGACACCGAACACCCCGCGCACGACAGCAGCGCGGACTGCATCATGCACTGGCTGATCGAAACGCAGAACGTGGTGGATGTGCTGCTGACGGGGAAGCCGGACTTTGATGCCGAGTGTCGCGCCGACATGATCGCGAATGGCGGGCGGGCGCCGGGGGCGTGAGGGGCGTGGCCATGCTGCGGTAGAACGTGCGGACTTCGCGACTCCCGCTCACCCCGCGGGAACTGGCCCGAACCATGCGTTCAATCCGGGGAACTGCAAGACCGATGGATGGGAATGGCTAGTCTTGGCCTTTGGTCCCGATCACTGACTCCCCTGGGTGCGATCTGATGAAACCCCGCCGCTTGGCCGTCCATTCTGCAACGCTGCTGCTCCTGGTCGTAGCGGTGAGCGCCCCCGCCACGGAGCTGGATCCACCGGAGTTCTGGCGCAACTTCGATTTTGGTCTGTACTACGAATCTGAGGCCGCCTACACCGTCGCGGCGGATCCGAACGGCGATGTGTGGGTTGGCATGCCGGGCCGAGCCGCGAATGCGGGACAGTGGCGCACGATGGTGATCACCCCGACCGGCGAGACATCGGATCGTTTTGATCTCCCGCCGGTCCAGGCGATCGACGCCAACGGCGATCTTCGTCGAGCGCGGAGAGCGCGTGCCACATCGGAACCAACGGTTGCTCGGACGGGCTGCCGGTGTCGCGGCGTCCGTCGGGCGAGTATCTCGCAGGCGTGCCGCGCCTGAGGGCGAGTCCGAACCCCTTCGGGCGGACGGTGTCGTTTCAGGTGGACGCGGGCGACCAGGCCGCCGCACAGCTCTCGGTCTTCGATGCTCAGGGACGTCTCGTCCGCCGGCTGTCGGTGGCTCGATCGGACCAGGGCCAGTCGGTCTCGTGGGATGGTCGGAACTCGAGCGGTGCGCAGGTCCCTTCCGGGGTCTACTTCACCCGCCTGCAAACGCCGGCAGGAACCTCCACGCAGAAGATCGTTCGAATCGCACGGTAGAGATGGCGCTTCAGATGGTCGACAGAATACTGTCGCCCGATGCAGCGGTTTCCATCGCCAGCTACCGAGTCGCGCCGGTCGGTTCGGAGGCGACTCCCAGGGACACGTCCTCTATCCGCGTTTCGTCGGCGTTGAACCAGAGATGAATCACCCGGTACCCGCCCATCGCTCCCAGCGACACCAGCAGGGCGGAGTGCCTCTCGTCCACGTCCATGTACTGGAGCGCCGTGAGCTCGCCGTAGATCTCGCGCCGCCCCGCGAGCCCCGCCCATTCGGCCGGACTCCCATCGCGCGTGGCGAAGTCGCGGAACGCGGCGGGACCCTCGTTGAAGCGGTCCACGAACTGCCGCGCGAGGGCGGCCCGAGGCGAGTCCGGAAGGCTGTCGTGCTGCAGATCGATGATCTCGGGCTCGGACGGAAGTTGCGTCTGTGAGATCGTCTCCTGAATCCATCCGGCAATCATGGCGACGCGGAAGTAGTGATCCACGGAACCGTAGTCGAGCGGCCGGCCGGCCGAGAACGAACTGATTCCCGCCACGAAGATCTCGCCCTCCTCTTCGAGATACAGGGGGCCCCCGCTGTCCCCCGGCCCCCCCACTCCCTCCAGCTCGGTGGCGTCGTCCCCTTCGTCGAACGGGAACGCGAGGTAGTCGTGGAGGACGTACGCAACGCGGTTCGTGACCGCGCGGCACACGCCGTTCTGAGGCTCGAAGTCCGCATCGCGCGCATGCCCGAAGTCCCCGAACCCGGCCAGGGTGGCCACGCGGCCCACCTCCGTCAGATCCGTGAAGGGCCTCACCGGAGCCACGCCCACCACGACGTCCCGCAGCTGAACGAGCGCGGCATCCGCCTCGCTGGCGTAACCGGGGAGCCATTCACTCTGCGGATGAAAGCCACTTCTCGGGTGCAGGACCACCCGGGCCACTTCGTGCCGCTGGCCCGCGATCTCCACTTCGTGGTGAAACGGTGAAATCCCGCGGGCCACATGGGCGGCGGTGAGAACCCACCTCGGGTCGACCAGCGTGCCCGATCCGTCGGGGAGGAAGCGCGCCGTTGCCGGAAACCGCAGGGCGGCCTTCTCCGTGTCGGCCAGGGGGCGATCGTGCCGAACGACGGTCGCGCCGGCGGGCGACGGAGCCACGAGGATCAGAAGCAGAAGGGAGAACAGCCCGGATCTCATGAAGCGATCTCCGCGGATTGGGCGGGATGGGGTCGACCAACGAGTTATTTAAGTGTAGAATCACACTCATCTACAGTCAAGGAGGACGAAGTGGCGCGCCGACGAACGGTGACCCTACGAGACCAGGCGCAGTTGCGGGCCATCTCGAGCCCGCTGGCGCACCGGATCGTGGGCGCCATGGAACACCTGGATCGGGCGACCGTGCCGGAGATCGCGGAGTTCATCGGCGCACCGGCCGGGTCGCTCTACTACCACGTGCGGAAGATGAAGAGCGTGGGACTGCTTCGTCAGGTCGCACAGCAGGAGACCGCCCGAAGAAGCCGCGCGATCTACCAGCTCTCGGGACGGGAAGTGTCCGTGGACGTCCCGTCGTTGAGCCGAGCGGGCCTGAGGGAACTCCACCGGAATCGCCGCATCATGCTGCGCTTTGCGGAGAGGAGCCTGGAAGACGGTGCCCGCCGCGCGCAGGCATCGTCCGGTCCGTCCCCCGGCGCCTGCCTGATCCAGCGGCACGTTCGACTGGGCCGGCGGGATGTCGTCGAGCTGAATCGGCGGCTGGAGGCCCTGGCCGCGTGGGTGGCAGATCGAACCCCGCCCCGAAAGGCGACGGGGTATGTGCTCACGCTGGCACTGGGGACGCTGCCCGAGGGTTGACTCCGCGTGGTTCCCCGGCCCCACGGCGCCAAAGTGAAACCTTGGATCCCGATCACTGACTCCCGTGCCTACCGGCTCTCGACGGTGCCCCGGAATCGACTCTTGATGCTCCCCCAAGTACTCGGAGTGATGGAAACGGATCCGCAGCCGACTCCGTGGGCTCCAATCTGTCCACAACCGCCCGAGTTGACCTCCGACGCGGGCGAGGAGTCACGGACTGTGAAGTCCTCAAGGTCAGGAGCGCAGAACTGAGGATCCCCAATCACATCGCTCGCCATGGCCTCGGGCGGCCACTGGTGGTAGTTCGTCTCATTCCAAAGAATGTTGCAACCGCTGCCGACTTCTATGTTGGACCCGCTATAGGCCGCAAACGCAGCCCCTTCGCACTCGACAGCCACGTTGCCTGAGACGGTCGCGATTCCTGAAACGCCAATCGCACCTCCCCGGAACGGCGTGAAACACCGATAGAAAGTGTTGTTCCGAACAGTCGCCGTCACATCGGGCCCCAAGAAAAGCCCACCAACCTGCCCAGCCAACGCACTATCGTAGGCGAATGTGCAAAACTCGACGGTCGCATTCAAGGCCTGCCCAATGCCAACGGCGCCGCCCCAAATGCCGGATCCCCTGACCCGATTGCGCAGGAATAGCGAGTTCTTCACACTCACGAGGGCGACTCCTCCAGCACCAATTGCGCCCCGCTCCGCGTGGTCTACGAACTGACAATCGTCGATGATGAGTGCGGTAATGTTGGACGCCGAGATCGCGCCATGGACGTTTCCCTCAAATCGTGTGCCCGTGGCCTCGAATCTCCCTCCATCCCCGAGGAAGACCGCGTGTTGGGGCGACCCACTATCCTGAATCCAGCCGTTCCCCGACACGACGCAATCCGTAAGAAACACGCGCCCGTCCCTCGAAACGATGGCAATATCGCCATTGTCGACGAGATGGCAATTCACAAGCTCCAGGTGCGTGCCCGAACACCCCCAGACCAGCCCCTCATCCTCCCCGGTAATCGTGAAACCCTCCACTCGGACCGGATCGCCTTCGACACTCTCCATGATGAGTGTGTTGACACTGTTGGGGGACGGCGAACCCCCGTCCAAAATCGTGGCCTCCGGCCCAGCGGTTCCAATCACAGTGATCCCCGGCTTGAGGAACATCACACTCGTCGACGTGACAAGGTTGCTGCAGATCACGATGCTCCGAGTCTCGGGGGTCCAGGTCCCAGGGCCAACCAGCACACTGTCTCCAGATGCCGCGACATCGATCGCCGCCTGGATGGTGGCGTATTCCTCCGGGACTCGGAAGGTGCTGGCGTGGGTGGCGGTGGCGGCCGCAGTGACAACCATCAGAGCAATCGGGGCCAAGACGCGTTTCATGATGGACTCCTCATCACCAGTCTATCAGACGCGGGAAGCCGGCAACTGAGTGCCGCTTCGGACTCTCGCAGCACCCGCAGCACGCGCAACCCCCGCGGCCGCACTCCCCCCTACGAAGACCAGGTCTGAAGAACCCCACCCTTCCACCACTCCGCGTGATTCCCCGGCCCCACCGGGCCCACCGCG
>BQJX01000182.1 GCA_021604925.1 Gemmatimonadota bacterium | reverse complement strand
GGTCGGCAGGCTGACCTCACTGAGTTTCTGAACGAGGCGGAGGTGCTGGCCTACTATCTTGAGCATCTCGGTCGCCTTGAGGGCGACCGGGAACTCCTTTCCGAATTGGATGCGCTGGGAGAGGTTGGTCTAAGTGGCTTTCTTGATGTCATCTCACAGATTGATGCGGTGTTCGTCACTGCTCTCACTCGGGCGCGACTCACCGAACCCTACAAATCGGCGTGTTCGGGCGTGCCACGCACCTCGCTGTCGCAGACATCGGTCATTGGGTTCCACAATGCCGTTAGACTGCCGCTTCCCGGTCTCGGTAACCCCAGGTTTCATCCGCCGCTCTGGGGCAACAAATCCAAGGGCGGCGCGAGTCCAGTGGCGGGCGAGAAGCCCCCTCTGGACGCAACACTTCTGGCGACGACCCGCAACGCTGCTGAAGCGCTGTGGGAAACGGAAATGGACAAGCTTCGCGACAGGGCCAAGGGTGAAGGTTCGGGGCAGCTTGCTTCCGCTTCGGCCAAGATCAGGGAGGCACTGACCTTGCTCGAGGGTCCTGCCTATGCCGAAGTCCGTTCAATCTGGATCGAATGGCGTGCCTCGCGAGAGGCGCTTCGTCTCTGGTTCTTCAGCGCGGAAGAGATTCTAGCTGATCTGCGCAAGATCTATCGTGGCGAGCGAGTCGTTAGCGTGCTCCTGGGTGGGCCGCCATGCCAGGGATTCAGCAGAATCGGCAGAGGCAAGATCCGGAGTCTCCGCGAACAAAAAGTACATGTGCAATCCGACGAGCGTACGGGAGATGCACGGAATCTGCTCATGCACCAGTACGCACTGTTCGTTGCTGCACTTGCACCGTCGGTGTTCCTGTTCGAGAACGTAAGGCACTTCCAGGCGGAGGTGAAGACACCTGACGGTGTCTTCAGGGCCACGGAAGTCCTCGCTGAGGCGATCAACCGTGTCTCGGATGACGGTTTGGAGTTTGAAGTAAGCTCGAAGATCATCGTAGCATCCAGGCATCTCGTACCGCAGAATCGCGAGCGGTTCTTCATGGTCGGGATTCGGCGTGATCTCGCGGAGCGCACCGGCCGCCCGTCCCCTTCGGACTGGTGCCTTGCACTGCCGGACAGGTCACCTGTGCCGTTGAAGGCGGCGTTGGCCGGTCTGCCGAAGCCCGTAGTCACTTCCCGAAATCCTGATCGTCGCGGCAGTACCTCTGATCGAGTGCCGGTGGAAGAACTCCACATTCGAGGAGAGGGAGAGAGCTACGAGTATCTAGAGTGGATTGCACAACGCGGCTCCAATGAGAGGAAGGTCCGAGTGCCTCGTCTCGTCGACGCCCATTGTGCGAGGGACTCGAGGCCCGACGACCGAGCGTTTTTTGAGCTCCTGGGACCTGGAAAGCGATGGATGGACTATCGGTGCGATGGGAATCCGTTGGTGCAAGACCTCAAGTCCTTGGTCGACTGGGCTCTCAGTGAAGAGGAGAGGGGCGAGGAGATCGCCGGATTGAAGCCCGCTCGTCTTGCCGAAATCGCGTCCGCCCTCGATGGGTCCCTTTCGATTCGGCTTTTGTTGGATAAGATTGCTCTTCCGCCCGGCGAAGTGCACCATCATCTTTCGTCGCCCAATTACCTGAGGAAACGAGAGGGAAATCACGGGGACTGGCTGGCGCGACTGGATGCTGAGACAGCGTCTAAGACCATGGTGAGTCACATGGGGAAGGACACGTACGCATTCATCCATCCCACGTCCCCGCGCACCATTTCGGTTCGCGAGGCTGCCCGTGTGCAGACGTTCCCGGATTGGTACGACTTCGGCTCCGTTGGCTTGGTTGACGGATATCGGATCGTCGGAAACGCGGTACCTCCGCTGCTCAGTTCACAATTCGCGATGAGGGTTGCGGTGTTGCTCGAGCTAGCAAATGCGGCCAAATCGGCTGGACAGCAGGTCAGACAGAGACGGTCGCCGCGGGAGCCAGCATCGCCTGAACACGTGCAGCGAAGCTAGAACGCGCTACATTTCTAGTCGTGCGGTCGCGGCTCACGATCTTCGCGAGGTCGACGGAGATTGCGCTGACCGTCTCGTCCGTGCCGTGGACCCCGAATGAGGCAGACCACGCAGATGCCATCCAGTCGACCTTGGGATAGAAGAGAAGGCCCCGTTGCGTTTTGAGTCGCCTCATGTATGCCAAGATCTGATACACGTCGGCCGGAGCGACGCCATGTCGAGGGTCACTCGCCGTGAGTGACTTCCACTTCGCGTCGCCCACACCGACGAAGTCCTCCCCGGACGTGAAGGTGAAGTCCGGACGAACTCCGAGCGCAACGGATGATGTCTTGGGGACTGTGAGGAAGGGAAACGCCCTGGACTTGGGCTCGCACTGTAGTGGCCCAAGGAGCTCCTCGACGAGCACGCGACGAACAACAGACTCGAACAGGCGGTTCAGGGGGAACAACAGAGTCGGTTGGGAAGTTGCGCCGAGAAGTGTGGGATCCGGGCTCCTTGAGGTGGCTAGGAGTTCGGCGAGCTCGATTACACGGTCCCAATCGCGCTCGAGTCGACCGAGGCGGACGCTTCTTGCAAGATCGGCGGTTAGCTCGGACGATTTCACTTCATGCAGCAGGCCAATGCATCGATCCAAGTCGCGGCGAACTGTGTAAGTCCTTGTTCGTTGCGAAAGATGGCTCGCGAGTGCCTTTAGGACTCGGCTGAGCTGGTTGTCTCGGGTCAGCGGGCTGTAGCGAACCGGGACTCTGTGGGAATCGGACGGCAGTTGTCGCACGTATCTGGAGAAGTTGATCCGCCCCCGGATCACGGGGGTGACTTCCTCGACGGGGATGTAGCGACGGGGCACGCCACTCTCCAGTCGAGTTAGAAGCTCGGTGACCGCTTGACGCTCGACGGCTTCCAAGAGGTTGCAGTCGGTATCCCCAGCTCCCCCCCGGTTCCAGCCGACAATGGCGTCGTGGCCGGTGCACTCGAGCAGATCGTACATAAAGGCCCGGCCTGCCACCTTGTCTTGGACGCCAAAGACTTTGGGGAGCACTTCAACACGGAAGTCGCCGAGGTCTACGGCGCCAGCACAATCTGCGGCATAGACATTGCCGTTACGTGTAACGAAAGCTTGGCGGCCGCCAACTGCGGTGCCGAGGAGGCGAACCCTCGCGCGGTCGGCCGATGGACCGGTCGGGACGTCAACGCGCCCCCCTTCGAAGACGGTGATTGTGGTCGCCAAGTTCAGCTCATGGCAATCAGGGCCTGTCGGAACGTCTCCTCGTCCAGTTCGCCAGGCCCCTTGGGTTGCCACCATGAGGCGAGGCGCCCCAGGGAGACGCCAGCAGCATCGAAGAACCCATCGAACTGCTCCACGTCGCTGGAGGTCGGCTGGTCCTTCTCGAAAAGGCTCAGCTTGGAAGCGCCGAACTCCCTTCCAAGGACACCAAGCGCAACCTCGACCTTGCGCCAATCGTCGTAAAAGTATTCAAGTAGGAGGGGTACAATTTTCGTGCGAATTGAGTGCGCGACAGAGAGAATCCGACCGCTAGCGTCGTCAGGCCAGCCGAGGCTCTCTCGCTGGCTCTCGAGTGTAGCTTCCATGAACAGCGAGTGGCCAAGGCGGTAGTCGCGCCCGCGAAGGATAGTTAGGCGGCGGTTGATTCCGGAGAAGATGGACCGGAGGTCGACTCCTCCGTAGTCTCTAGGACACAACTCGGGATCGGGCTCGACCTGTTCGAACTCGAAGCGCCGCCGCATTGCGAAGTCCATCGACGAGATCGAACGGTCAGCCGTATTCATAGTCCCCACTATGGAGAGCGTGGACGGCACACCGAACCGCTCCTCGCCGGAGTATGGCAGGTGTACTCTTCGTTCCTCGGCGGCGCCGATCCGCTTGTCCGGCTCGAGGAGAGTGATGAGTTCGCCGAAGACACGTGAGAGATCTGCCCGATTGATCTCGTCGATCACCAGGCACGTTCGCACGGGATCGCCTATCGACGATTGTTGGTCTTGGATATAGTTGGCTACGGCACCCCAATGAGAGCTGTTCGCCAGATCGGACGACGAGCACCTAAGCAGGGCTCCTGCCCGTCGTCGCAGATCGGTGCCCTTCTCCGCCTTGGTCCCCGATAGGCCGTAGCGGCTCGGCTTGTGGCTCTTATTGCCAGGAATCGAGAAGACCTCTGGTTTCAACTTTAGCTCGGCGGCCCGTTTGATTGTCCGTCGTGGCACGAACTTCTCCTGGGGCTGCTCGCCGACCTGGTTTGCTCGCTTTGGATCGACTAGGAGCCACCATCCTTGGTCGTTGGCGGCGAATACTTGGTAGGTGGTGCCGCCTCCGACCGCCTTGATCTCCTCGCCGACCGCCGGCCCGAAAGCTTCTCCTGTCGAGATATCGCAAACGTCACGGAAAGGCCCCTTGCAGACCTCGAAAGACAGCGTCCTCCGGTCAGGCCCTTGGATTGGACGGAATCCTTCGACGAAGTCCTCGTAGGAGTAGCTTGGGTGGAATGTGACCCACTTGATCCGGCCCGTCAGCACCGTGTCGTGGTGAGCTTCCATGATCTCGGCGTCCGTGGCGCTGCCCCTCTTGTGCCTCTCGTGCATCTTTGGGTCGGTTGCGAAAACGGCTTCCCGTGCGGCCCGCCACGTCTTTCCGGTGCCTGGCGGACCGTACAGGATCTTCATCACGGGCCCGATGCTCATTCAGACCCCCTCTCAGGGCGGAAGAGATCAGAAGGGTCGACCGACAGCGCGTGCGACAGGCGGCTAACCGTCCTTAGCGTGAGGTTCACGCCCCCGACTTCCACTTTCTGGAGGTGTCGGGAAGCGATGCCAGCCCGATCAGCCAACTGCTCCTGGGTCAGTCCCCGAAGCGCTCGGAAAGCACGCACATTGATCGCGAAGCGCCCTTGGAGTCTTGCTAGGTCGTCCACCATGCCCGGCAGCAAACCATGGCAACTGACTTGCGGCCACGCCACATGTGGCGCGGCCGTCTGGACGCCCAGCCCTTCGACGGGGGGAGTCTGTGGAGAGACAGGCGCTTGGGCTCGGTCGAACTCAACGGCTCTGGTGGTCCCCACGTTGTTGGGCCCGAGCTTCAACAATGCGATCGACCGCTGAAGTGATGTCGCTCTTGATCTCGTGCTCCCAGACTCGCAGAACGCGCCAACCTTGGCGACGGAGTCGCTGGAAGTTCCGACGGTCGCGGCGTCGATTCTCTGAGATCCTGTCTCGCCAATGCGGTTGGAGCTTGTGCTGCCAACTCGGAAAGCGCCACCCGTGCCAGAAGTCTCCGTCGATGAAAACAGCGAGTTTCGTGGCCCTGAAGACCACATCCGGTCGCCCCGGCAACTCTGGGGCATGTCTTGAGAAGTAGATCTTCCGGCTGCGAAGCTCGCTGAAGACCTGGCGCTCGATTCCAGTGTTCTTCCCCCGTATCCGTGACATTAGTGCGCTGCGCTTCTCCTTGGACATTACGTCGGCCACAGCGGGACTCCCCGTTGGTAGTGGTTCGGTCCCGCCGGTGGGCAGGAGGCTCAGCTTACAGGCGGCGGTAACCGACAATCGAGGCCCCCCGGGTCGATGGGGGTTCGAGGCATCCGCAGTCCCACAACGCCTCTTGGCTGTCGAAGCTCTGCTGTTTGGAACCGCTGAGGGGCAGGGTGAACAACCTCAGAGGGATGCGGCATCTCGATGGTACGCACCCACTAAGAACACAAGCAATCAGAATAACCGCGGACCGGGGAAACGAAGAACCTGACAACTTTGACGCGAGGTGAGAGCGGCAATCTAATGGGGCCCTGAAGACCCATGCCCCCGGCTGGACGCGAAGAGGCGTGGAGAGGTTGGGAGCAGCACGTGGATAGACTGACGAGATGGCCTAGGGGCGACCAGGCTGGTTCAGTTGGGGTGAGGATGGAGCTGAGTGGGTCGTGCACCATCCGAGCCCCCGGTCGGTCCGATACCCCTCGGTAGAGTTGTTTGGGCGCTAAGGGTTGGGATTCGAAGCACGCCAACGACGGCGCCGCGAGACAGCAAGCGCCAGAAACGTGTGCGAGAGTGACATGCGCGGTTGGCTCCCCAATGGCACCCAAGGTGATGGACCCTGGTGACTACTCCCGGAATCCCTGGGGTCTGCCTTCCAGTCACTTGTTTCGTGGAACCCGCTGGCAGTGAATCCGCTCGGGGCGTAGGTCATGCGCCGTCAACCGGCTAGAAAGGGGACGCGTTCACGGCCGTGTTCGGCCTCGAATCCCGTTGCCCACGACCCTGCCCCCCCTC
>BQJX01000181.1 GCA_021604925.1 Gemmatimonadota bacterium | reverse complement strand
AATTCCGGCGTAGCCCGGACACCCATTCCGGCATAGCCCGGACACTCATTCCGTTTTTGCTCGGACACCGATTCCGGCTCGTTCGGACGCCATTTCGGCAGTCTCGGACACCGATTTCGGTTTGCTCGGACACCTTTGGTGCTTCGAGCTGAGCGCACTCGGCGGCAAATGCGACAACCCCCGGATTTCCACACCACCAGGAGCAATCCGGAGGGATCGCCGACGATGACATGCAGAAAGCGGAGGGTGAAGATTTCGATGCGGAAGATGCGGGAAGTCCTGAGGCTCGGCCTCGGCGCGGGACTGGGGTGCCGTGAGATCGCACGCAGCTGTCAGATCGCGCGGTCGACGGTGTACGACTACCTGAAGCGCGCTCGGGAAGCCGGGCTGTCCGGCGTCGCCTGGGAGTCGATGGACGACGCGGAGCTCGAGAGCCGACTCTTCCCGATGCGTGAGTCCGCGCGTTCACGACCCGAGCCGGACTGGTCCCGGGTACACCAGGAGCTCCGACGCAAAGGAGTCACGCGGCGGCTCCTGTGGGAGGAGTACAAGGAGGCACATCCGGACGGCTACCAGCTGACGCAGTTCTGCGAGCGCTACCGCGCCTTCAAGCGGAAGCTCGACGCCACGCTTCGCCAGACGCACAAGGCCGGCGAGAAGATGTTCGTCGACTACGCCGGGCACAGGGTGCCGATCGTGGACCGCAAAACCGGCGAATCATGGGAAGCCGAGATCTTCGTGGCCGTCCTTGGCGCAAGCAACTTCACTTATGTCGAGGCTGCACCCGACCAGTCGCTCGAAAGCTGGATCGGCTCACACACGCGCGCGGTCGAGTACATCGGCGGTGTAGCGGAGATCACGGTGCCGGATAACCTGAAGTCCGGTGTCAGCCGCCCCTGCCGATACGAGCCGGATGTGAACCCGACGTATCACGACTGGTCCGTGCACTATGGAACGGTGATCGTTCCTGCGCGAGCGCAGAAACCGCGCGACAAGGCCAAGGTCGAGAATGCCGTGCTCATCGCCGAGCGCTGGATCCTGGCGCGGCTTCGCAACCACACGTTCTTCAGCATCGAGGAGCTGAACCGACTCATCCGCGAGCTTCTCGTGACCTACAACAATCAGCCGTTCCAGAAGCTCGACGGCTCACGGCGATCGTGGTTCGAGTCGATCGACCGTCCGGCGTTGCGTCCGCTTCCGCAAACCAGGTACGAGCTCGCTCGCTGGAAGAAGGCCCGCGTCAACATCGACTACCACGTCGAACTCGAACGCCACTACTACAGCGTGCCGCACTCCCTCGTGAAGGAAGAAGTCCAGGTCCGCTACACGAGCCGAACGGTCGAGATCCTCTTCAAAGGGAATCGCGTTGCCAGCCACAAGCGATCAGCGGCGGCTGGACGCCACACGACCGTGCCGGATCACATGCCCAAGAGTCACCGTGAGCATCTTGAGTGGACTCCCTCTCGGATCATCCGCTGGGCCGAGAAAACCGGCGACTCCACCGCCCGGGTCGTCCGGACGATCCTCGAGGCTCGCCCCCATCCCGAACAGGGTTATCGAAGTTGTCTTGGAATCTTGCGGCTCGGGAAACGCTACTCCAGCGAGCGGCTCGAAGCGGCCTCGAGCCGAGCGCTCGCGCTCCGGTCGCTCAACTACAAGAGCGTCGAATCGATCTTGAGAAATGGGCTGGACCGGCAACCTCTCAGCAAGAGCGAACCGGCCCAACCCGTCGAACACGGCAATATCCGCGGCAACGGATACTACCGATGACAACCAAAGCGAAGAAGGAGACCTCCGCTATGATCAGCAACGTCACACTGGATAAACTGCGAGAGCTCAGATTGCAAGGGATGAGTCAAGCGCTCGAGGAACAACTCGCCGGCGACGACTTTGCCGAGATGACTTTCGAGGAGCGCTTCGGACTCCTCGTCGACCGCGAGACTACGTACCGGGACAACCGCCGGCTGCAGACCCGGATCAAGAAGGCCAAGCTGAGCCCGATGGCGTGCATGGAGGATGTCAACTACCGGCACCGTCGTGGGCTGGATCGGTCCGTCATGAAGACGCTTGGCACCTGCCAGTGGATCCGAGAGCGGCTGCACGTGCTGATCACCGGCCCGACCGGCGTCGGCAAGACCTTCCTCGCGCAGGCCCTGGCACATCGAGCGTGCGTCAACGGCTTCTCGGCGCTTCAGTACCGCGTGCCGCGTCTCTTCCGTGATCTCGCGGTGGCTCGCGGCGATGGGCGCTACCCGCGCCTGATGAACGCAATCGCCAAGGCGAGCGTCTTGATCCTTGACGACTGGGGACTGGCGCCGCTCGAGGACAACGATCGACTCGAACTACTGGAGATCCTCGAGGAGCGACAGGGGCGTGGCTCGCTTGTCGTCACGAGCCAGCTCCCGGTCGGCAAGTGGCACGACGCTGTCGGCAACGCGACGCTCGCCGACGCGATCCTCGACCGCATCGTCCACGGCGCCTACCGCCTGGAGCTCGACGGCGAATCGATGAGGAAGGCGAACGCGGGGTCCAAGAAATGAACGGGCGGGGCTGGACGCGTCGCTTCGCTTCCGAGAACAGATCTATGCGGAGGGGCTACGCCCCGCTGCCTTCTGGTGGGGGCTTCGCCCCGGCCGCTGCAACACACCCTGGCAATCCGGAAGGCCGGTGTGCAGCGGCTCCCCCAGGCCACTCGACGACGTCGCGTTGTCACGCGAGAGCGATCGGGTATACTCGCCTTCGGCGACTCAGCCCGTCGCGTGCGCCGCCATCGGCGTCAGCACGTCCGAGCGAGCCGGAACGAGTGTCCGAGCAACGCCGGAATCCGTGTCCGACCAGCGCCGGAATAGCTGTCCGATCTCGCCGGATTACGCAGACAGTCGCGAAGAGTACGCGAAGTTCCTCGATGATGTTCTTGCTCAGCGAAACGCTGGCCGGCATGCCCGCTTCCAAGAAGAGGTCCGCGTGTTGCGTCGGCTACCTCAGTGCAGGCTCGATAGCTGCCGGCGGCTGACGATGCGCGTGCGTCCGAGCAGTACAATCCGTGTACAGAACAACACCTACTCCGTATCGAGCCGACTGATCGGCGAGCAAGTAGATGTCCGTCTGCACGCCGAGCACCTCGAGGTCTGGTATGCGCAGAGATGTGTGGATCAGTTACCCCGGCTTCGGGGGCGGGGGCATCATCGAATCGAGTATCGCCACATCATCGACTGGCTGGTTCGCAAGCCCGGTGCGTTTGCCAACTACCGATACAGGGACGATCTGTTCCCGACGAGCCGCTTCCGAATGGCGTACGACAGCATTGGTGAGCGCTCAGATCGTCCGGTTCGCGAGTACCTGCAGATCCTCGAACTTGCCGCCAAGCAAGGAGAGGCTTCAGTGGACGGCGCTATTGCGAGCGCCTTCGATCGAGATGAGCCGATTACCTTCAAGGGGATCAAGGACAAGGTACTCGCATGCGATGCGGTTCCCTTCCTGTATGAAGTCCAGGTCACGCAGGTTGAGCTCAGCCAGTATGACGCTTTGTTCTGCACGATGGAGGTGGCGTGATGAAGGCGCAAGATCCCAACTCGCTGCTAACTGACCATCTGCGCGCCTTGCACCTGCCATCCATCCGCGAGGGCTTCGAGGAATCTGCGCGCAAAGCGGAGCAGGAATCACTCAGCTACGAACGATACCTCCTCGATCTCGTCGAAGCCGAGGTCGAGATGCGTCGCAACAACCGCGTACGGCGCTTCTTGAAGGAGTCGAAGCTACCTCTCGAGAAGAATCTCGGTACGTTCGAACTCGACCGGCTGCCACGAAAAGCGAAACAGCAAATCAAGACACTGATGGAAGGGTGTTTCCTTGACCGCTGTGAGAACGTGCTGGCCTTCGGAAATCCCGGTTCCGGCAAGACGCACCTCCTGTGCGCGCTCGCACATGAACTGATCCATCAGGGGCGCCGTGTGCTCATGACGCCTTGCAACCTTCTCGTGCAACAACTGTTGATCGCCAAACGCGACCTCAAGCTCGCACGCCTGCTGAAGCGCCTGGGCAAGTTCGACGCCGTACTCATTGACGACATCGGCTACGTGCAGCAGAGCCGCGAAGAGATGGAGGTCTTGTTTACGCTGCTGGCGGATCGATACGAACGGGGCAGCGTCATGATCTCGAGCAACCTCCCGTTCTCCAAGTGGGAGGCAATCTTCAAGGACGCGATGACTACTGCGGCAGCAATCGATCGACTTGTCCACCACAGCGTCATCCTCGAACTGAACATCCCGAGTTATCGCGTCGACAAGGCGAAGCAACGTAAGAAGGGCGAAGTCAGTCAGAAGGAGACAGCGTGATGTACAAGCGAACTGATGGGCGAAGAGTTATCCACAAGTTATTAGTCTCCTCCCCCCAGGCCCCCCACCTCCCGGGGGCTACGCCCCCGGACCGCCGCGCTTCACCTGAGCTACTCCGGACGGCTCGCTCAGCGCGGCTCCCCCAACAGAAAGGGGAAGAGCGCTGCCCTTCCCCTGTGACCCCATCCCGTCTGATCCGTCGCCTTGCGACTGGTCCGCAGGGTGCTCAGCAAAGGATCGATGTAGGAGTGAAATCAGGTTGTCGCGTGGGGAAAAATAATCGTCGTTGAAACGGATTTCTAGTTGTCGTTGAACAAGCTCCCGAAGAACGCCGGCGAGCATCTCTTCGAGGTCATCATGCGACGCCACGAGCTGCGCTCCACGATCATGACGTCCAACCGACCGATCGAGGAATGGGGCAAGCTCTTGCAGGACGTACCGTCGGCCACCGCAATCCTGGACCGCTTCCTCCAGCACGCCGAGGTCATCCAAATCACCGGCAAGAGCTACCGTCTCAAAGGCAAGGCGGTTGCCAAGAAGGACGGCAAGTCGTAAATCTCAGGCAGGGATCGAGTGGCCGGTTTTGAATCGACCCTCGGTGGCCGGTTTTGAAGTGACCCGTGACAGGACTACAAGTACGCAGTGGAGTATCGCAACGTCATCCTGCACGAGGGAGCGTTCCTGGGGGGGTATGCGGGCACCGATCTGGTAGACGCTGCCGATCGCGTGCTTCGGGCGCTTAGAGAGCTTGCTGGATTGTCCTGAGGTCGTTTTGAGTGCGACGCTTTGTACGGCTTCGGGACGCGCTCGCGCGGTGCGCGTATTTGGCCCGTCTGCTTAGGCGCCAACCTCGAAGTACTCCTCAAGTAGAATGATCTGGCGATCTGTGATGGGTCGGTGGTGGAAAACGAGGTTGTCCTTCTTTCGCCAGACCCTCATTCCGAGAAGGTGGCGCGCTTGCACCTCATCGAGATACCTTAACAGGGAATCCTTGGTAGGGAATCGAGTCAGGTTCATCCAGATGTTGTCCTGAAGGTTTCCGAGGACGGCGTCTGAATTGAGGAGGTCTGCTACGGTGATGTCGCCGGATAGGCCGTCGTGTACCAGCGAGCAGCGGAGGCTATAGAGGCGTTCAGCGATCTTGCTCCAAGTGTCCCTATTGTCTTCGTCAAGCCATCCAAACAGAGATGTCAGCCTCTTTGGGAAGAGATCGGAGAACTTGTCCCCCCGTTTACAGAGAAGGCACTCGATCGCGATCATGTTGAGGATGAATGCCTCGAAGAGATCGTGCGAAACGTAGCTTCGACCGTGCAGTACTGCGCTCCGGCGTAGTGCCGTAGTCCAGCTGTCGCTTACCGAAGATTTGCCCCCATTGATAAGGCGGAGGAACCGGAAGAACCCCGATTCTCTCGCGTTCTTCATCCACAACGCATCGAGCTTGTAAGTCGATGTCGGACGAAAGCAGCTGAGCGATGACGTCCATTGTGGAGACTTGTGACGGAATGCGACTGCAGATTCTACGAGATCATCTGGCACTGGGGGTCGCATAGAAGCTTCGAATCGCCCCCTCGGTGAAGTGACTCGAAACGTGGAGGCCACGATCATCAGCGCGTCCCGCGCCATCCGTCGCTCGGAGTCGAATCGATTCGAATCAGGATCACGGCGATTACGAACCAGGGCGTACGTCGCTGACTCTGAGAAGAGTTTCTCTCGCCAGTACTTGGACTTGCGATAGTATCCTGGTTCGCGATGAATCTGGAAACGTCGTCTGCGCCTCAAGACTGATTGCGCGTCAACGAACGTGACACGCCCAATTTCGATCTCATGTCCCAGATCCCTTCCGACCTCTAGACCGAAGACCGGAAAGAAACAGGAGTAGCAGTGATTCCGCTTGGTTGTCGGTGGCATCGTCGTATTCCTAGGCGAGGCGCCGAATCG
>BQJX01000180.1 GCA_021604925.1 Gemmatimonadota bacterium | reverse complement strand
GCGAAGGTTGTAGCCCACGCCTTCCGGTGTGTCCCAGAACACGTTGCACCCAGCGGCCGGGCCAAAATGGACGTCGAGCGCAGCGCCGCCATAGATGTGGGCGAAGATGTTGTTCTCAAGCGTCCACAGGGATTGGAATGTTGAGATCGCAACACCAGTTCCCGCACTCTGCTGGCAATACGCGAACGTGTTCCCCGCGACCAAGAGAGGTCGGCCGCCGGTCAGAGAAAGCACATTCCGCCCCGTCTCCATATTGATGTCAACGAACAGGTTGTTGACGATCTGCCATTCGCCAAAGCCCGATAACGACAACGCGCTGCCGTTGATGGCCGCTTCGACCCCACGAAACTCGCAACCCTCCACGATGATTCCATTGGGCCGATCAGAAGCCTGTATCGCGCCACCACCGAGGTCTGAGAATGTGCGGTCGAACAAGCAATTCCGAACCTCCAGAAACCACGGACCAGCGCCAAGGTCGCCATAGGCGGAGATTGCCTGATTCTCACACTCAATGAACGTGCAGGACTCCACGACGGTGGAGCCGCTGTTGTCCCGAATCGCAGCGCCGGAGTTCCCCATGCATCGGATGAATTCGCAGTTACGAACATACACTTCACTCTTCCAAGTGCCGATACCGCGTCTCGGCGTGGACACGTCGGGCACTGCCGGGTCCTCCACTTCAAAGATGCAGTTCAACACGCTCACCGCCGCACTAGCTGCCATGCTCACACCCACGCTGTTCGGCGGGTAGCCCGTCACACGAAATCCGTCGACAACTGTCGCACCCGAGATATGCCCGCTGCACGTGAACGCCGCGGCCCCACCCGGAAGCCCGCCAGCCAGCGACAGGTCGATCGTCGTCTGTGCAGCGCCGAATTCCCCCACGATCACAACCCCATCCGGCATGAGGGCGGCCGTGTTGAATAGCCCCACTGTCGTGAACGATGTGTACGTCCCCGTCCCCACCAGAACCGTATCCCCCATTGCGCTGGCATCGAGCGCCGATTGAATGGTGGCGTAGTCCGCGGGCACTCGGAGGGTCGCCGCATCGGCAGCCGAGGAAACGGCCAGCAGCAGGATCATCGCGATGGCACATCGCATGGGCAGACTCCTTCCCACAAGCGTACCAGCCCACGCTCTCCATCCGTAGCCCCCGTCCCACGCGAACCCACGCAAACCCACGGAGACAATCCGGAGACGCCCAATCCCCCAATCCCCCCCAAACGCGTAAGGGGCCGCAACCACGCAGGTTACGACCCCTGCAACCGGTGAAGGCAGTTACTCCACCCCCAAGAACGCCACCTTCCGCGTCTCCACCCATGCCCCAGCCTCCAGGCGAACGAAGTAGATCCCACCGGGAACCATCCCCCCCGTGTCGTCCCGTCCGTTCCACTCGACTCCGTGATATCCGGCCGGCTTCACGCCCGTTGTCATCTGCCGAACCTTTCGACCGGCGACGTCGTAGATCGAGATCACAACCCGTGCGGGAGTGGTCAGCGAAAACGACAGCGACGTGCGGCTCCGAAACGGATTGGGAGCGGCGCCCGCAAACTCGTCCGCGGTGGGCAGAACGATGGACGGTGGCGACGAGACCGGCGTGTCGCCGGAGACCGCTGCTTCGCCACAGCCCCTCCCGAAGCTGCACGGCGCGGCCGCACCGGTGGACACGCCCGCCATCTTCACGTCCTGCGGCCAGAGGAACTCGGTCGCCGGGGAGACGGCACAGTTGGTGACCGTCATCGGAGGCGACACGGAGGAGGCCGACAGACACAGCGAGCCGTCGCCGGGCGGGGGGACAGTGAACTCACCGAGCAGTGCCGGACCCTGGATGCAGTCGCTCGCGATCAGATGGAGCTGCCGCGCGGTACCGGCGTTCAGGATACCCGGAGCCGACGCGAACACAATCCCGTTCGCAGCCAGGTCCCCGACCACGGTCGCCTGAACCGCCATGATCCCCTTCCCCGAGGTGCCGCACGCCAGCCACAGGTACACCTTGCCCAGACCCAACGGTGAGCCCTGGTGCACGAACGGATCCGTATCGCTCAGGCTGAGCGTGAGCTCGTAGGCTACCCGGTCGAAGTGCGCCACCTGCGTGAGCGGCTCGTTCACCACTACGGTGGCGGTGGCGGACGGCCCGCTGTACGAGCCGTTGCCGGAACCCTTCCACTCGCGGAACACGTGGCGGGCGTCAGGCGTTGCCGCAATCTCCACGGTGGTTTCCGGGGCATGCGCGCCCGTTTCGGGAAGCGCGCTGCCTCCATCGCCCGTCTGCATCTCCAAGACCGGATGGAACGTAGCGGCCTCCGTGACCGCACCCACCATTCTGACAATTGCCGGGTTGTCGAGGCCGTCATACGAGCCGAATCCCTCCCCTTCCCAACCAGCGAACGCGTAGCCCTGATCGGGGAGCCCCGAAATCTCTACATAGGCGAGGCGGGGGTACTCGGCCGTGAGCGGCAGAACCGCGCCTCCAGGTCCGGCTTCCATCGTGAGGAGGGGAAACTGGTCCCGGAGACGCGCCGTCTGCGTGACCGGCCCTAGCATCACCACGTCGGCGGGATTCTCCGTTCCGGTGTACGCGCCGAGGCCGGTCCCCTCCCACCGCAAAAACTCAAAACCCGGATCCGGAATCGCCTCGATCCGGACCACCGTGTCGCGGCCCTGTGGCCCCGTGTCTGGTGTGACCGCGCCGCCCGGATCCGCCAGCATGGTGAGCAGGTGCGTACGCGGAAGGAACAGCGCCTTCTGTGACAACGGCCCCTGAGGCGTCACGGTGACCGGGTTGATCAGGCCCGTGTACGAACCATCCCCGCTTCCCAGCCAACCGGCGAAATCGTGGCTCGGCTGCGGCGTCGCCGTGATCGTCCAGTCCGTCCCGGCAGCGACCCACGCGCTGGGCGAGACAGTGCCTCCACTGTCCACCAAGGTGGTCACGAAGAACTCAGTGTCAAAGTTCGCCGTGATCTCCGAGTAGCTCCCCGGAACCGTGACCTCGTGCTCGAGGCTCCCGCCGTCGCTCCAAGAATCGAAGAAGAATCGCTCCCCCTCGATGCCCGTCTGTTCGGCAAGCGTGCCGATAAGAAACGGTGAACCGATGGGCCGGTTGTACAGGCCGGGGGCCAGCTGCTCGAAACCGGCTCCGCTCACGATCGGCCCGAACGCGTTGGACAGCAGGGCGATGACAGATGTGCCCGTGGTCGGGCACCCCATACCGTGCGCGCCGATGAGGTCGCACTCCGCGATGTGATTGTCGGGGAGGCACGGTGAGTTGTCGGAGACCCGGAAGTCGAGGTTCGCAGCGTCGCAGAACAGCGGGTCCACGATGACGTCAGTACGCATTGCCTCCGCGGGCCACTGCAAGTAGTTCTCCGAGTTCTGCCAAAACAGATTGCACCCACTCTCCGGAGAAACGATGGTGGCACCGGAGCCCGCAAGAAACGCCGGCCCTTCACACTCGACGATGGTGTTGTTGTAGACGCGAGCGGTAGCCTGGGAAATGTACAAGGCAGATCCGAAGAACGGCGTGTAGCATCGGTAGAACGTGTTGTTCCGAATCACCACATCCGATCCGGTTCCAATGAACACCGCGCCGACGTTGTCGGCCAACGCGCTGTCATGGGCGAATGTGCAGAACTCGACCGTGGCGGCCGCCAAAGCAATCCCCAGCGCTCCACCAAGTCCTGTGGGCTGTCGATTCCTCAGGAACAGAGTGTTCCGGATAGAAACGTCGGGGCACGAGGATACACTCACAGCCTTCCGCTCCTTGTGGTCGACGACTTCGCAACCTTCCAGAGAGAATCGCGCCAAGTTCGTCGCTGTGATCGCGGGCCCCAGATTCGCTTCGAACCGCGTGTCTATGGCCTCGAACTCACCACCGGATCTCAGGAACAACGCCCCGTGCCGCGACTCGTCTTCACGCCACTCGTTGCCTGACACAACACAGTCCACCATCGTAACCCGGGCATGCGTGGACAACGCCCTGCCCCCATTGTTGGACAGGTGGCAGTTCACCAATGCCAACTCGGTCGTGACGCATCCGTAGGCCACACCGGCACCATCGCCCGTGATGGTTAGTCCCTCAAGTCGCACCGGGGCGCCCACTGAGTTCGGCATTAGGACGGTTTGTGCTGGCGGGGACATCCCAGATCCACTATCGAGGATTGTTAGTTCAGGGCCCGCGGCTCCGATGACCGTCAGGCCCGGCTTTAGGAACATGACGCTTCTTCGCATCGCCAAGAGCCCGCAGACTTCCCGGCTCCGTGTTTGCGAAGTCCAGATCCCGGGCCCTACCAGAATACTGTCTCCCGACACAGCCACATCGATCGCCGCATTGATCGTGGAGTAGTCCTCAGGCACACGGTGGGTCGCTGCCTGGGCCGCCGAGGAAACGGCCAGGAGGATCAGGATCATCACGATGGCACATCGCATGGGCAGGCTCCTTCCAACAAGCGTACCAGCCCACGCCCTTCATCCGTAGCCCCCGCCCACGCAAACCCACGGAGATACTCCGGAGACGCCCAATTCCCCGGATCCGCCCCAAACACGCAAGAGGTTGCACCCAAGTGGGTTACGACCCCTGCAATTGGTGGAGGCGGCGGGAATCGAACCCGCGGACGGGCGGAAACGGAAGTGGCCTATTGCCAACGGGTTATGGCGCCAACGGCCGACGTCTGGGGGGTGACGTGAGCCTATCGAGTCCCCTGGAGGCCCCAGTAGTCGCCCTGTGGTTCGCTCAGCCTACTGTTAGCTACGCTACTCCCCTCACGAGTCGCTCCACTACGTCAGACAGCTTGCGCGATTGCCTCTCGAGTTCTGCCCTGATCCGTTGCTCCTCCACCTCCAGAATCTTCGCCCTATTGCCCATCTCATTTGGGGCATTCTGAGCTGAATCGAGTCGGGTTCGCCAGCGAGCAGCGCCGACATCGCGGGCTTCGTTTGAGCCCAACAGTTCCGCCGTCGCATAGCCCAACAAGCCGCAGATCAACGCAATCACGATGTACATGGACGTCGACTGCCCGAGAGCAAGCGCTGGGATCAGGACCCCGCCAAATCCCAACGCCATGCCACCGATCCGCTGATTCGCTCGGTGCCTCTCGTGCGCGGTGTGCTGCTCTCCCTCACCCCGAAGCACCCTCAGTTCTGCCTGTGCCGCTTCGAGACCGCGGGGAATCCCCTCCAACTCCGCTTGGACCTCACGTAGTCGAGTGCGAAGCGCAGCCATCTCCTCCTCGATTCGTACGACCCCACGAACAGACTTCCAAGGCCCCGGCATTGATCTTTTGAGTTGTTCCACTCGCAACTCGACGTACTGTCCCCGCGCGACGTCATGGTTCATCGAGTTCTTGGCGAGTGCCTTCGCCCACAACCCCTTCCTGATCTCTCCAGACTCAAGCTCACAGGCGACGAGCGAATAGTAGCTCTCTTCATCCGAGACAGGGCTTAGTGCCTCACGAAGCCGGTGGAATCCCGCCACTACGTTGTTCCATTCATCGAGGGTTCTCCTGCTACCTGAAGTTCGCTTTGGTCTCACCCCACGACTGGGCCCCAAGGGAGACGGGGCCGCCGGGAAACGGCTCGCTCTGGTGCCAGCCGGTCTCGAAGAACCACCAGACGCTGTCATCCTTGGTTACCAGCAGGAAGTTGCCAGGGTCCCCTGCGCCCTCGACGAACTTGACCTGCGTCACTGGTACAGGGAGATCGAGTTCCTCGTGTCGCGTCCATGCTCCGAAGGGTTGGTGAGACCACCCCTCTCCCGAAGACGCAATCACGAGGTGGGCGCCGCCGCCAAACGCTGTCGTTCCCCATATCTGGCCATCTGCGTTCCAGCCCGCCCGTGCGTCCTTCGCCTCCATCTCATGCACCGTTACCAAACACAGAACCCCGAAGCTCACGTATGCGAATCGCTTGGCCATCACCTCGCCTCCTATCGAAAGCCTGCCTTCGTCTTGCCCCACGACTGCTCGTCCAGGGAGACGGGGCCGCCGGGAAGGGGATCGCTCGGCTCCCATTCGCCGGAGAACCAAACCCAAATGCTGTCGTCGTTGGTCACTAGTACGTAGCTGTCGCCCTGGCCCATTCCTTCCAAGAACTTCACGTCGCTGGCAGGTACCGGGAGGTCGAGATCCGCCCGCCGAATCCACCCCGCATACTCTCTCATCCAGGCTTCGCCCGCAGAGGAAACGAAGAGGAAATCCTGTTGGGTGGACGACCCTGGTGTTACGCCCGATATCTGACCGAAGTTTCCCCAGTCCGCCCGTGCGTCCCGTGCCCCCACTTGATACGC
>BQJX01000179.1 GCA_021604925.1 Gemmatimonadota bacterium | reverse complement strand
CCACGTTTCGCTCGATCGTGAGTTCGTATCCCGGCGCCGCCCTCGGTCTGGTGGACGTGAGCACGGCGCGCCTCGTGGATACGCGCGTGCGCAACTGCATCTCGTCCCGGATCTCGGGGGACGCTTCGGGAGGCGGCATCTACGCGCGCGACGTGGGCGACCTTCGACTGGAGCAGTGCTCGTTCAGCGGAACGGCCACCGTGCAACGCGGCGGTGGCGGGTACCTCTTGAGAACGCCGGTCGTGGTCACGGACGGAGACTTCAGCGACGGCCTCGCATCCACGGTCGCCGGCATGTTCTATCTGGATCAGTGCCCCACCGCGGTCTTCTCGCGATGCACGTTCGAAAACAGCCGAGGCACGAGGGCCGGCGCGATCCTGGCGCTGGATGTGGGAATGCTCACGTTGGAGGAAATCCAGTTCTCCGGCAACCGGGCCACCGTGGAGAGTGGGGCGCTGCACCTGGAGCGGAGCGCGTTCGCCATCACGGACTGCACGTTCACCCGGAACAACTCGGAGCAGGTTCCGGTGGTCGTGGCGGATCGCGGCGGCGCTGTCTTCTCCGTGCAGAGCAACGGAACGGTCACGAACACCTCGTTCGCGGACGAGAAGGCGATCGGCCAGGGCGGGGCCTGGTCCCAGGTCGGTGGCGACGTGGAGTTCCTGAACTGCCGCTTCGAGCGCTGCCGGGCCGGCGTGTTCGGCGGGGGGCTGCAGATCGAGCTCGGCGGCCGGATCGGCCTGACGGAATGCCTGATCCTGGGCTGTGAGGCCCGCTTCGGCGGCGGCGTGGCGGCCTCCTTCACGGGAGACATCGATCTGAACCACTGCACGGTGGTGGGCGGGCGCGGTCTGAGCGCGGGGGCTGCCATCTACGTGGACACGGATTCCGCGGTCGGTTTGCGGAACTCGATCGCCTGCTGCGCGGTGTCCGGCGACGTGGCGTTCTGCGGTTCCGGCACCATCCTGGTGGACCACTCCAACGTATGGAACGACGATTCCGTGAATCTTCGCGGAGAGTACGGGGGAGAGTGCGCCGACCCCACGGGAACAAACGGCAACCTCCGCCAGGATCCGCAACTGTGCACGGCCGACCCCGACTACGGTCTCCAGGCCGGTTCCCCCTCGGCGGGGGCCGCCGCGGATGGCTCGGACCAGGGCTGGCGACCGGTGGGGTGCGCTGCCTCCACTCCGCTCAATGTGACAGATACGAGCTGGGGCCGGATCAAGTCGCTGTACCGGACCCGGTAGGCGCTTTTTCCGCCCTGATTGACCCCCCTCGGCCGGGTTTGCTAGAATTGTCCGGCACAAGAAGCCGTCCGCGAACCCTGCC
Organism: Gemmatimonadota bacterium; assembly: GCA_021604925.1. Taxonomy (GTDB): domain Bacteria; phylum ARS69; class ARS69; order ARS69; family ARS69; genus BQJX01. The sequence continues at coordinate 4,971 of BQJX01000179.1, read as the reverse complement.
CCCCGTGAGTCGCATCCGGCCTAGACAACTGAGGACCATGACGCACCACGCTTGGCCCGTCCGAGACAACGTCAGCGCTCGGCAAGCGCCGCACCTCGCATATGAGGCGCGCCGCTTCCGATCGGCATTCAACTCAGATTGGACCCCTCGGCTCCGCGCCGAGGGAATCTCCCCTGCCACGAGGTGATATCGATGTCAGTTCGCTCCGTCGCGAATGGCACAGTTCTTCCCGTGAAAGCACTCTGCGCGGCCGCGACCATCGCGCTGCTGACACTTTCGAGCGTGGCTCCCGGCAACGCCGCGGACCTGCGGGCCCGGATCCGCTTCGACGAGTCCGACCTTCGCATCGCGGGAGAAGCGCTGCAGACCCGCGTGTCGATGAACGGCACCGTCCAGGCCGGAGGCGGCGAGACGCCCGAGCTTCCGATGGACGTTCGACAGTTCCACGTTCCGGCCGGATTCGAAGTGGCCCAGGTGCGCGTGCTTCCGATCGACGAGATCCTGATCGCGGAGGGCGTCCGCCTCTCCCTTCGCGAGGAGGCCGTCGATCCGGAGGACACCCGTGACGCGGTCCGCGCGTATCCCGTCGGGGCTCTGGTCGCCGAGTCCACCACGTTCCCCGCGAAGCGGGGCGTGTCGCTGGGGCAGGGGACCATGGCCGGGCACACGCTTCACTCCGTGGCCGTGTTTCCGGTGCGCTACGAGTCGAGCACCGGCGACGTGTTCCTGGCCCGCGAGATCGATGTGGAACTGGACCTCCGGGCCAGCAGCCAACCGTCCGGTCTCGTGCGCGAACGATTCAACCCGGAAGCGGAGCGGTCGTTTGCCCGGGCCGCGCAGGCGGTCGTCGAGAATCCGTGGGATGTGCCCATGCCGCAGGCGGGGATCGCTTCGGTAGGGGAGAATGCCGGGTTCGGGTTTGCCCCGCTGGACCTGCCCAGCGCCGAAGGCAGCGCGGTGGACATGGTCATCGTCACCACCTCGGCCCTGGAGGCGGACTTCCAGGTGCTGGCGGACTGGAAGACGAAAAAGGGCGTTCCCACGGTCGTGAAGACCGTGAGCTGGATCAACGCGAACTACCCCGCCGGTCACGACCAGGCCGAGCGGACGCGCATGTTCCTGCAGGACGCGTACTCCAAGTGGGGAACGTATCTGCTGCTGCTGGGCGGCGACATGACCAAGGTTACGCCGCGGCTTGCGTACAACCGCTTCTTCTTCGGCGGGACGGAGATTCCCACGGACCAGTACTTCGCGTGTCTCGAAGGGGACTGGAACGCGGACGGTGACGACAAGTACGGAGAGGGCCTCTTCCAGTCGATGAACGACGACCAGGTGGACCTGTTTCCGGACCTGTTCGTGGGGCGCGCCTCCGTGGACAACTCCACCGAGGCCCAGACATTCGTGAACAAGTCGATGACCTACGACAAAACGCCACCGGCGGGCTACGCACAGAAGGTGTGCTACCTGGCCGAGGTGCTGTTCCCCTCGACTTGGGAGTTCGGGGAGGATCCGCCCGAGAGCATCCAGCTGGACGGCGCCACCCTGACCGAGGGCTTTGACGCGCTGGTGCCGCCGGCCTGGACCCGGACCAAGCGCTATCAGGTGAACAACTCGCTGAGTCGCTCCATTGCGCTGTCCGAACTCAGCAGCGGGCACCATCACCTGATGACGCTGATGAACCACGGCGATGCGTTCAAGTTCTCCGTGGGGAACGGGATCAACCCGCTGGTCTACTCGGCCGATACCGATACGCTGTCGAACGGCGACTACCTCATGTTCATGATGGCCACGGCGTGCAATCCGAACCAGATCGACCTGGAGTGCCAGGGCGAGAGCCTCATGAACAATCCGAACGGCGGCGCGATCTGCGTGCTGGGCCCGACCCGGGAGGACTTTCCGCTGTCGGCATCCAACTTCCACGAAGAGATGCTGGGCGTGATCTTCGACGCGGGGATCACCCGCTACGGCGAGATGAACCAGGTGCACCGTCTGCCGTTCGTCTCGCTGTCGCAGTCGGACGCCACTCCGGACCGCTGGACCATGCTGACCAAGGAGTTGCTCGGCGATCCGGAGGTCCGCTTCTGGACCCAGGAGCCGCAGTCGTTGCTCGCGGGTCACGCGGCCAACCTCCCGCTGGGGACGTCCTCGATCACGATCACGATCACGGACACGGTGGCCACGCCGGTCCCGGACGCGGTGGTCTGCGTGAGCGATGGGAACGGGACGTACGCGCGCGGCCGCACCGACGGGGCCGGGCAGGTCACGCTGGACATCGCCAGTTCCACGACCGGGACGGTGGACGTGGTGGCCACGGCTCCCGAGTTCAAACCGGTGGAGTCCTCGTTCACGCTGGATGCCATCGCCGGTCCCACGCTGGCGTTGACGGGCAGCACGATCGATGACGACGGGATCGGCGGCTCGGTCGGAAACAACGACGGCGTGATCGACGCCGGCGAGACCATCGAACTGGCGCTCACCGCGTTCAACGGGGGCGGATCGCAGGCGGACAACGTGACCGTAACCGGGACCGTGGAGGGCGGGTCGAGTGCCACGTTCGATCTCTCCTACGGCGGCGTCCAGGATCCGACCAAGGTCTTTGTGGGTCCGGACCGCGTGAATCCCGGAGCGATTCCCTTCACGCTCGACTTCGCCAACCCGAGCATCGCGTACATCGGCACGCCCAACATGTCGATGGGCGTGGGGACCGTTGCGGGTGACAAGGGCATCTTCCTCTGGCAGGACCTGGAGGGCTGGCATCTGCGCTGGTCGTCGGGGACGGACACCGTCTCGGTCACGGGCACCGTGGTCACCGACGGCCGCGTCCGCGGCTCGTTCTCCCCGGAACTCGAGTCGGGTACGGACTCCACCACGCTCAGCGCCGGCCAGGACTCGCTGTCGTTCGCGGGCACCACGTCCAGGCAGGATCGCGTGGACGGAGTCGACTTCGCGCTGGCGGACAGCACCATGATCGCCATCACGAGTTCTCCGAGCGCCATGGGGAACATCGCGGCGTCGACGGGCGGCGGCGGCACCGTCGCCTTCAGCGTGGCGTCGAACGCGCGGCCGCGACAGATCGCCTACGTGGATCTGGAGTTCTCGGCCACGAACCCCGGCACCTGGAACACGGAAGTCGCGGTCGCGTTTGCGGGACCGGAGCTCGACGCGTACATCTTCGTGCTGGATGACAGCAACAACCCGCCGGTCTCCGGAGACGGAGACGGAGTGATCGAGGTGGGAGAGACGGTTCGGATCACGCCCACGGTTCTGAACCGCGGCGACGGGTACGCGCCCGCCGTGGCGGGAAGCGCCGTGGCCGGAGCCGGCATCTCGTTCGTGGACGCGGCGGATGCCTACGGGGATCTGGCTTCGCTGGGTCAATCCGCGGGCGTGGACGGGTTCGTGTTCACGGTCCTCGACTCCACCGGGACCACGCTGGATCTCACGCTCACGGACACGGTCGGTCGCACCTGGCTCAAGACGATCGACTTTGTGGCCCCCGCGGCGCCGGACAGCATCGCGTTCCGCTCCTCGAGCAACGCGATCGTTCCGTACTGGAATCCGAACGCCGAGGCGGATCTGGCTGGATACAACATCTACCGCAGTGCCACGTCCGGTTCGGGACACACGCGCCAGAACTTCGAACTGCTGCGCACCAGCTCGCGCTACGAGGACGGTGGGCTGGCGTTCGGTTCGGGCTTCTACTACTACGCCACCGCGGTGGATTCGTCCGGTAACGAGAGCGTGGCGTCGGCCGAGATCTTCGGCTACACCACGCAGGTGCAGGTGCCGGGTTGGCCGAACTCGGCCAGCAGCAACGTCTTCCCGTCCATCGCCATGGCCGATGCGGACGGCGTGGGGAGCATGGAGCTCTTTGTCGGGTCCAAGGACTTCAAGATGTACGGATGGGCCTCGGACGGCGACGAGCTGCCCGGGTTCCCGGTGACGACGAACGGCGAAATCTGGTCCACGCCCGCGCTGGCGGATCTGGACAACGATGGCGACCTGGAGATCATGTGGGGCGCCAGCGACAGCCGCTTCTACGTCACGCACCACGACGGGACTCCCGTCTTCGGCGCGAACCGGTACATCCTGGACCTGTTCGGGTCCGGGTCGCTGGTGCGCGGAACCCCGTCGATCGCCGACGTGGATGGAGACAGCAAGCTGGAGTTCTTCGTGGGCACGGAGAGCGGTCGAGTCTACGCGTTCGACGATGACGGCACGGGGCTGACCGACTCCACCGGCCTCTTCTACGGTCCCATTGCCCCCGGCACGGTGTCCGGACCGATCATGTGGGGCTCCGTGGCCATCGCGGACTGGGACAACGACGGCACGCGCGAGCTGTCCTTCACGTCGTTCGCCGACTCGCTCTACGTGGTGGACCCCACCGGAGCGGATCTGCCCGGATGGCCCAAGGGTCACGGCAACGCCCACAAGAGCGGACCGGTGTTCGCGGATCTGGACAACGACGGGACCATGGAGCTGATGTCGGGGTGTTCCAACGGCAACCTCTACATCTACGACCATGACGGCAGCGGGTACCTGGCCGGCAATCCGATCTTCGCTTCGCTTCCGAACGAGATCATCGCCAGCCCGTCGCCGTGCCAGCTGGACGGCGATCCGGAACTGGAGCTGATCGTCACCTGCCTGAACGGCGACATCTACGCGTACAACCACGACGGCACCGGCTTCCTGAACGCGGGCGGCCTGTTCGTGGCGATCAACGACGGCTCGCCGGCGGACGACAAGATCTCCACCAGCGCCATCGTGGTGGACGTGGATGGCGACGGGGACATGGAGATCTTCGTGGGACACCGGAACCACAACTTCTACGGCTTCCATCACGACGGCAGCACCGTGGTCGGCATGCCGATTCTCACCTCGGAGGCCATCTTCTCCACGGCGGCCGCCGGCGATCTCGACGGCGACGGCGATGTGGATGTGGCGTTCGCGTCGTACGACCAGAACGTGTAC
>BQJX01000178.1 GCA_021604925.1 Gemmatimonadota bacterium | reverse complement strand
GCGCGCGATCGCTTCGCTCTCGGCGACCACCAGCGCCACCACGTCGCCGACGCAGCGCACCTCCTCACCGACGGCCACGAACCCCGGCCAGTCCGGGAGAATCAGTCCGTACCAGCGCTCTCCCGGAACGTCGTCCGCGGTGAGCACGCGCACCACGCCGGGCAGCGCCTCCGCGGCGCTCGTGTCGATCCCGCGCACGAGGGCACGCGCGTGCTCCGACAGCACCAGCGCCCCGTGCACCATTCCGGGGAACTCCAGGTCGTCCGTGTAGGGACGATCGCCGAGCACGTCGCGGGCACCGTCCACGCGGGCTAGGCGTTCGCCGATCCGGCCGTTCGTTCCGGGTTGCGGTTGCGCTCCGCCCCGCTTCGCCTCGGCGAGCAGTTCGATGGCTTCGATGATCTTGGTGTAGCCCGTGCAGCGACACAGGTGACCGTGCAGCGCCTTGCGGATCTCGGGGCGCGTGGGCGCGGGGTTCTTGTCGGTGAGCCACTTGGCTCGCAGCGCGATCCCCGGAATGCAGAATCCGCACTGATGGCCGACCGCGGCCGTGAAGCTGCGCGCGATCAGGTCGCGTTCCTCTTCTTCCAGGCCCTCCAGCGTGACCACGTCCTTGTCCGCGAGCTTGGCCCCCGGGATCGCACAGGTGGTCTTGGGAACGCCGTTCACCAGCGCCAGACAGCATCCACACTGCCCCTGCGGCTGGCAGCCGTCCTTGGTGGAGAGGATTCCGGAGTGAACGCGGAGCGCTTCGAGCGCGGACTCGTCTTCGCGAAGCTCGACGGAGCGCGCCACCCCGTTCAGGCGGAACTGGATGTTCAAGGCCACGGCCTCCCGATGCGGGTGGAGCGAACGAGTTTAGCCGCGATCGCTTCGGAAATCCCGGCGAAAACCACGGGCGATCGCCGGTGAGAGCCTAGTTCTTGAAGACGAGGGGTGGCGGCTCGTCGGCGATCAGGCTCTCGAACTCCGCGCGGAACTTCTCGATCGACAGGTTGGCCGTGGCGGCGAAGCGCGCGAGCTCGTGGTCATCCTTGAAGTCGTCGCGGCGCAGTCGGATCATGTACCGGCGGGCGATGCTGTAGCGCGTGGACGCGATGTCCACCAGCCGGAGCCGCGCCCGCCCCGTTTCCGGATCCAGGATGTCCCGGAACGGGATCGGAACGAACTGGTCCCCCTGCATCGAGATCATGGCCGCGTTGCCGCCGTCCAGCAGGTACCTCGCCGCGCAGTAGCCCAGGTCGCGCGTGTACTCCATGTCGATGGGGATGGGATCCGCACACCTCAGTTCGTAGCCGATGTTCTTGGCCACGATCGTGGAGCTGAGCTGGAACTCGGCCAGCCGGGCGAGTACGGCCTTCTTGAGAATGTCGCCGATGTCGACCTCGGCGATCCGCACGTTGCCATGCTCATCCTTCTCCACGTCGCCAAGCTGGCTGAGATCCTTGGGGTCGATGCTGAGCACCACGCCTTCCGCGATCATGGCCACGCCGTCGGTTCTTCCGTAGCTGAGGCGCTTGATGATCGCGCCCACCAGCGTGTCCACCAGCGTCTTGAGCGGGATGGGCTTGGCCGAGAACTCCTCGGGGATGAGCGTGAGCGTGGTGCCGGCCGCCTTGCCGATTCCGAGGGCCAGGTGCCCGGCCTTGCGGCCCATCGAGATCACGAAGTACCAGCGCGACGTGGTTCTGGCGTCCACCATCAGGTTCTTCACGATGTCGCAACCCACGTGGCGGGCCGTCTGGAATCCGAACGTGTTCACGCTGGGCGGCAGGTCCAGATCGTTGTCGATCGTCTTGGGGACATGCACCACGCGGAGTCGCCCGGCGGAGTGCTGTTCCAGCCGCAATGCGGAGTACGCGGTGTCATCCCCCCCGATCGTGATCAGCAGCGAGATGTTCAGCCGCAGCAGCGACAGGACGGTGGTCTCCAGCAGCTCCTCGGAAACCGTGGGGTTGGCGCGGGCGATGCCCACGAACGAGCCGCCGCGGAAGTGGATGCGACTGACGTTCTCGATCGTGAGCGGCTCGACGTGCTGGATGTCCCCCCGCATGAGCCACTGGAATCCGTCCTGGATTCCCACGACGTCCACGCCGTACAGGCGGGCGCGAATGGTGGCCGCCCCGATGACGCTGTTGATTCCCGGGGCGGGGCCTCCGCCGACCAGGATCCCGATGCGATTCGCGGTACTCATGCAGCCTCCGAACGAGAACAAGGTCGAGAGTTCGTCCGCGCAGAGTGCTGCCCCGGGGGCCGGGAGGCAAGCCTGAATCTAGCGAAGCAGCGTGACCGACCCCTTCGCCCGGGCTCCCCGCGCCTCCAGCTCCACAAAGTAGATGCCCGCGGCCACCGGGCGACCGTCGTCGGCGCGACCATCCCAGCCGATGTCGTGCTCGCCCTCCGCCGCGAACTCCCGGTGGACGGCGCGGACGAGACGGCCGGTGGCGTCGTGGACGCGCAGGAGCACCGGACCCCCGCGGTCCAGGGCGAAGCGGATGCTCACCGATCCCCGGGAGGGGTTGGGCTCGACCGCCCGCCAGGTGATGGCGGAGTGGCTCCGGATCCCCGCGGGGAGCGGCACGGCCGTGGCGCCCCGATCGATCTCCAGCAACTGATCGACGGCGACGTCGTCCAGCTGCGTGACCAGCCCGTCCTCGACCCACTCCACGCGGACGTCGACCGTGGTGTGGGCGCCGGTCCCGAAGTGGGCCTCGGCGGGATCCTGCGACACGAAGTTGCAGCCGGCCCGGAGTTCCCGCATCTGGGTCACGCCGCCCGCCGTCACGAACACGCGGGAGCCGATTCCCTCCGTGTTGGGGGCGGGCCCCGCGAGCTGGACCGTGAGCCAGTGCGAGTCGTTGCCGCCATCGTTGCGATAGAGCGCCGCCTTCTGCCCGTTGTTGGCCAGAAGCACGTCGATGTCACCGTCCCGGTCGTAGTCGAAGCAGGCGAGCCCGCGGCTTTGGCCCTGGTGGTCCACGTTCAGGATGTTGCCCATCTCCGTGAACGTGGCGTCGCCGTTGGAAATGAAGATGCGGGCCGGGTCGTTCCGGAAGATCGCCTGATACCATCCGTTTCCGTGGTAGAGGTCCAGGTTCCCGTCGTTGTTGAAGTCCGCGAAGCTGCTTCCCCAACCCCACCAACCGTGCCGGACCCCGGCCTCCTCCGTGGCGTCCACGAACGAGCCGTCGCCCTGGTTCTGGTACATCCGATTGCCGGTCCGCCCCCAGAGCGAGGTGGTCGTGTCGAAGATGGAAGACACGAACCAGTCGAGGTCGCCGTCGTTGTCGTAGTCGCCGATCGCCGATCCCATTCCGTTCTCGTCCGAGATGACGGCCGTGGTCGTGTTGGTGAACGTCCCATCGCCGTCGTTCAGGTACACCTGCGACGTTCCGAAGTCCGAAGAGAACACGAGGTCCGACCAGCCATCGCTGTTCAGGTCCACGAAGTTCCCGGTGAACGTCCACTCGCGCCCCTCGCCGCCGTAGTCACCCCACTCCGTGAGCCCCACCGTGCTGTCCACCTCCGTGAACGTGCCGTCGCCGTCGTTGCGCCAGAGGTGTCCCGGCCCCTGGAACATGCGCCAGTGCGTGGTGAGCAGATCCAGATGCCCGTCGTGGTTGTAGTCGCCGAACGCGGCGGAGAACGTGTCGGTGGTCAGGTTCAGCCCGGCGGCCGCGGTGACATCCGTGAACGTCCCGTTTCCGAGATTCCGGAAGAGGACGGGGAACGTGCCCTCGATGCCCCCGACAAACAGGTCCAGGTGCCCGTCGCCGTCGTAGTCCGCAAAGGCGGGTCCGCTGCCCCGCGTGCCGGAAAGCGCCACGCCGGCGGCGGCCGCCACGTCGGCAAACGTGCCGTTGCCCAGGTTTCGCATCAGCACGTTCGCGCCCACGTCGCCGCGAACCGCGTACACGTCGATCCAGCCGTCGTTGTCGTAGTCCCCGGCGGCCAGCCCGCCGGCGATGGCCCGGGCGTCCGTGCCGATCCCGGTCACGTATCCGTGCTGGTAGGAGAAGCCCGCGGACGCGGTGACGTCGTTGAAGATCCAGGGGCCGCCCGCCGTGCCGGTGGTCGGCACCAGGAGCCAGGGCAGCGCGAGAAGCGGGAGCAGGCCGGGAAACGAACGGCGGGCGGGTGCGGGGGCCGCGGCGGGGCGCCGGGTCGCACGGCCAAAGCGGGCGCTCGACATGGACTACCTCCGGGGGAAGGACTGGCCGCAGTTTAGGCGATCCCCGGGGCCATTCCCAGCCCCCGAACGACTCACGCCTCCGGGCTTCCTTCCCGGGGAATTGGGGAGTAGGATCTGCCCCGACTCGAGCGAACGGGGCCGGGCAACCCCATGGCCCCCTCGTTTGCCCGAGGAATTCTTTGCACTCTCAGGAGGAGTCACGATGCGTCGATGGATTGCGATGGTCGGAATGATGATGCTGGTGAGCGTGGCTTGGGCCGGGGGGCCTTCCCAGGAAGGCATGATGGCCGAGATGGCGAACTGCAGCATCTGCAAGAGCATGGTTCCGCACCTGGACGAACTCACTCCCGTCTGCAGCAACGAGATCATCACCATGAGCGACGGAATGGCGATGTATCACACCGTTTCGGACGAGAGCAAGCTGGAGCTCTTTCGCAGCGTCATGAACGAGATGGATGCGGCGGGCATGGCCACCGCGTCCTACACGGACGAGCAGATCAAGAGTGAGCTCTGCGGCTTTTGCCAGGGGATTCACGGGCTGCTGTCGGCCGGCGCGGTGATGAGCTCGGGCATGAGTCCGAACGGCAAGCTCATGGTGATCACGTCGCAGGACCCGGAAGTCCAGGCGAAGATCGCTTCGTTCACGAAGAACGCCCAGGAGATGATGGGCGGCTGATCCCTGCGGATCACCGAATGCACGGAGGCCCCGCCGATTCGTCGACGGGGCCTCTTTCTTGTCGTGCTGCCGGTCGGGTCGCGCCCAGCCGGACGCGATGGGTTCCGCCGCGCGTCTACGCGTCGTCCTTCTTCTCGTACGGACGGCTGATTCCCCGCACCGTTTCGAACACGTCCGCGATTGCGGGAGCGGTGGCGGTGCCGCGCGTCTTGGCGGAGCGCACCAGGTCGGAGATGGAGAGGACGCCCACCAACTGCTGGTTGTCGTCCACCACCGCGAGGCGACGGATCTGCTTGTCGCTCATGATCGCCATGGCCTCGCTGACCGGGGCGGTCTGCGCGCAGGTGTGGACCGGACCGTTCATGACCTGACCGATCTCGATGGAAGAGGCCGGAACCGGTTGCATGGCCAGCGCCATGCTGATGTCGCGATCGGTGATCCAGCCGACCAGCCGCGCCTCGTGGTCCAGGACCGGCAGGCTGCCGCAGTCCGACGTCCACATGCTGGCGGCCGCCTTGGCCAGGTGATCATCCGCGCGACAGATCTGCGGCATGCCGGTCATGAGAGCCGCGACGCGCAGCGTGCCCTTGGCGGATGCCTTGCTCGGGGCCTTGGCGCGGGCGGGCTTGGCGGCCGCGACCGGCTTGCCGGCGGCCGGGGTGGGCTGGATGACGGCGGCCCGCGGAAGCTCGGTTTTCGGGGCCTGGGTAGGCGCGGCCGACTTCGCGGGGCTCTTGACGGTTTCCTGCTTCCGGGTGGGGGCCTTCTTGGCCCGGCCAGAAGTTGTTGATTTCTCAGCCATTGGACTCTCCTTCGGGGATTCCGGAACGCCCGGATCTTGCGGATTCGTGGGCAAGTCTGGGGGAATCTACGCAGATTTGGTCCCCGTGAACAGGGGCCGGCCGGGGGCGCCACGCTCAGGGTCCGGGGGGTGTTCGCCGATGGGAAAGAAGGCAAAGGATCCGGGGTTTCGGCCCCATCTGCCAGCGATCGGCCATCGTTGACCACCCGTTTCCCGAGGTTCCACGTGAGTGAACTCCACCCCCTTCTTCTGCGTCATCTCCGGCAAGCCGGGTGTGACCCCGCCGGTGAGCCCCCGACCCCGCAGCAGTGGGCGACCCTCGTGTCGCTGCTGGGGGAGGCGTTCGCCGACGCGGAGCGCGACCGGTCCGACCTGGAGCAGACGCTGGAGATCACCACCGTCGAGATGGGGAAGGCTCACGACAGCGCGTCCCTTCAGACGGAACGGTTCGAAGCGACGCTGGGAGCGCTGGAGGAAGGACTCTGCATGGTGGATGCGGAGTGGAAGATCGATTGGGTGAGTCCGGGAGCGGCCGTGCTGCTGGCGGGCCAGCCCCGGGAACTGGTGGGTCGGCCGTTCTTCGAAGTGGCGCGCTTCACCGGTGGCGACCCGGCCGAACTGGACGAGTCGGCGCTGCGTGAGCGCCTGAGCGGTCGC
>BQJX01000177.1 GCA_021604925.1 Gemmatimonadota bacterium | reverse complement strand
AACACGTTCGTCTGCGCGGTGAGCAGCGTGTGATCCACCTGCTCCCCGATCTGTCCGTAGGCTCCGTACGTGAACCCGTTCTCCTCCCGCAGGTTCCCGTTCACGCGGCTGGTGAAGCTGCCGCCGAACACGGTGGCCGCCGAGAGCCGCACGGCGCGGGCCTGCCCGTCCAGCGCGGGCACCAGGCGGGCCGCGTACACCACGGTCTGCGGGGCGTCCGGTCGGTCCACGAGCACAAAGCGCGGCTGGCCTTCGCGCGCCAGCACCGGCAGGAGCGGCAGCACGTCGGCGCTCCCCTTCCACTTGCGGAAGCGCTTCTCCAGCGCGGCGCGCAGTGCCTCCAGCTCGAAGTCGCCCACGAACGTGAACGTGGCCGCGTCCGGATGGAACAGACGCGGCACCACGCTGCGCACGTCGTCCAGCGTGAGCGCACTCACCGTGGCCTCGGTGCCTTCGAACGGCCGGGAGCGCGGGTCCGGCTCGTCGAACAACAGCGAACGCCCGACGGCGTAGCAGAGCGCCTCCGGGTTGTCCTCGCGGGCGCGGATGGCCCCCAGGAGCAGCGCCTGTTCGCGATCGAAGTCGGCCGCTTCCAGATTGGGCGCCAGCACCGCCTGCGAGAAGAGGTCCAGCGCCTCGTCCATCCGCGAGGAGATTCCGCTGACGCCTGCCGTCATCGACGAGCGCCCCCCCGCGATCCACACGTTGGCGCCCAGCGTTTCCACGGCCTCCGCGAACTCGGCCGCACTCAGGCCGCCCGCGCCGGCGTTCATCACGCGCGACGTGAGGTCCGCCAGCCCCGCCTGCTCCGCGGGCACACCGTTCTCGCCGGACCGGACAATCAGCCGTCCGTCGAAGAGTCGGGTTCCCGGACGGGAGATGGCGTGCACCGCCACGCCGTTCGACAGCGTGAAAGTAGTGGCCGTGGGAGGGTGGAACTCGCCCACCGGCAGGTCCGCCGGCCGCTCGTCCAGCGACGCGCCCGCCAGGGCCGCCCCCTCGGGGAACACGCGCATATCCACGCGGTTCGGGCCGAACACGCGGGCCGCCCACGTCTTCACGCTCGCCCGGGTGGGCTTGGTCCAGCGATCGAGGTCCCGCTGGAATCCGTCCGTCACACCGTAGTAGTGCCGGTACGTGTTGATGCGATCCGCGCGGGAGGGCAGGCTCTCCATGCGTCGCAGGAACCCGGCCTCCAGCTGGGCCTTGTTCCGCTCCAGCTCGGCGGCCGTGGGGCCCGTGCTCACGTACTCGGCCACCTCTTCCAGAATGGCGGTCTTGATGTCCTCCAGATCCACGTCCGGTGCGGCAATCGCCTCGATCACGAACGTGGACGAAAGCTCGGCGGAGGACTGGTACGCCACCACGTTCTGCACGAGTTCCTCTTCGTACATCAGGCGCTGCTCGAGACGCGACGCGGATCCGGACGCCAGGATGCCCGCCGTGAGATCCATCTCGCCGTCGCCGTCCCGGAAGTACGCGGGCGAATGCCACGACAGCGTGAGCCGCGGGAACTCCACCTTGTCCGTCTCCACGAGACGCAACTCGCCCGACAGCTCGGGGGCGGCAGCCACCCGGTGATCCGGCGTGGGCTTCGCCGCCAGCGCCCCGAAGAAGCGCTTCACCAGCGGACGGACCACGTCCGCGTCGAAGTCGCCGGCCACCACCACCGTGGCGTTCCCCGGGACGTAGTAGCGTCGGAAGAACTCGGTCACGTCTTCCACGGTGGCCGCTTCCAGGTCCTCGTGGCTGCCGATAATCGGATGGTGGTACGGGTGGCCGACGGGATACATCGCTTCACCCAGGCGAAGGTCCGCGCGACCGTAGGGCGAGTTCTCGGATTCGCGGCGCTCGTTGCGAACCACGTCGCGCTGCGAGTCCAGCTTGTCCTGCGTCATGGCGTCGGCGAGGCCGTCCAGTCGATCCGCCTCCAGCCAGAGCATTGTGGGCAGCAGGGCGCTGGGCCCCACGGAGTAGTAGTTCGTCCGGTCGCTGCTGGTGCTGGCGTTGCTCCAGGCGCCGCCGCCCTCCAGGATCAGGTCGTACTGGTTGTCCGGAACGCGATCCGTGCCCATGAACATGAGATGCTCAAAGAGGTGGGCGAACCCGGTGCGGTGTTCCTTCTCGTCCTTGGATCCCACGTGGAACCAGGTGTTCACCGCCACCTTGGGCAGCGACCGATCCTGGTAGAGGACCACGGTCATGCCGTTGGGCAGGGTGAACGTTTCGGCGTCGATCGAAAGCTCGCTGGCCGGTGCCACGCCCGCAAGCGAGACAAGCGCGGCGACGGCGAACCACAGGACTCGCACGGTTCTCCTCCTGGATGATAGTCGGGCGACATCCTATCATGGCCACACGGCGGCCGAGTCGCCAGGGGATGGATGGGACGAGACGAGACACGGAAGGGAGAGATCATGGTTCAGGGATGGATCCGACAGGTCCTGCTGCGGGACCTGGGCGCGCTCCGGCGCCAGATCGAGGCCTACGACCGGGAGGGGGACCTCTGGGCCACGCCGCCCGGCGTCTCCAACTCGGCCGGCAACCTGGCCCTGCACGTGGCCGGCAACCTCCAGCACTTTGTGGGGGCCACCGTGGGCGGCACCGGCTACGAGCGGGACCGGCCGGCCGAGTTCGAGGGGCGCGATGTGCCCCGGGACGAGCTGTACCAGGCACTGGACGAGACCGCGGCCGCGGTGGCCCACACGCTGGCGGGCCTCTCGGACGACCGGCTGCACGAGCCCTTTCCGCCGGTCCTGGGGAACGTGCGCGTGACCACCGGCGACTTTCTTCTCCATCTGGCCACACATCTGAGCTATCACCTGGGCCAGGTGGACTACCACCGGCGCATCGTGACCGGAAGCGGCGCCCTTCCCGACGTGATGGACATTGGAGAGCTCGCAACCGCAAGCGAAGGCTGAGAATCGCAGCGGATCTTCGACCCCCGGCAAAGGAGGAGCCATGCCCGCCTACGTGATCCTGGACGTGACCGTGGACGACACCGCCGGCTACGAGGAGTACAAGAAGCTCTCGGGTCCGGCGCTGGCCGCGAGCGGCGGACGATTCGTGGTGCGCGGCGGCGCGTGCGAGGTGCTCGAAGGCGACTGGACGCCGGAGCGCTTTGTCATGCTGGAGTTCGACTCGGTGGCGCAGGCCAAGGCCTGGTACGACTCGGAGCAGTACCGGGTGGCGCGCGAACTGCGCTGGAAAGCGTCGCGCGGGCGGATGATCCTGGTGGACGGAATCCCGAGCGGAGGCCCCCTGTGACGGACTCCGACCTGCTGGCGCGCTACAACTACGACTCGTTCGTGCCGGAGCTGTTTGAGCCGTGGATGCGCTTTGACGAGAGTCCGCCCCTCGGCGAACCGGCGCCGGACTTTCCGCTGTGGGACCTGGACAGCCAGGAGTCCTCGCTGGTGGCGCAGTGGTCGGCGCACCGCTACCTGGTGGTGGAGTTCGGCAGCTTCACCTGACCGTACTGCGGGATGGCGGCGCCATCCATGAATCAGCTGGCCCGGGACTTTGCGGCGGCGGAAGTCGGCTCGATCTTCCTCTACACGAACGAAGCGCACCCGGGCGAGCACTATCCGCACCACACGTCGATGGAGCAGAAACTCGTGCACGCCGCGGCGCTCCGCGACCGCCTGCACGTGGATCGACCCATCCTGGTGGACGCGCTGAGCGGCGACTGCCATCGACGCTTCGGGTCCATGCCCAACATGACGTGGATCTTCGATTCGCGCGGCGTGCCGCTCTACAAGTCGGACTGGTCGGATGCCGACAGCGTCCGCGGCATGCTGGACCAGCTCATGGCGCTACCCGAGCGGCGACGCAGCGGGGTACGCATTGCCCCGTTCCAGGTGGAACGCATGGAGTGGCGAGAGGCGGACCGCGGCCGGTTCCAGAAAGGGCTGGAGTTGAGCGGACCGAAGGCGGTGGAGGAGTTTCGCAAGGCTTTCGGGTAGGAACGTTCGAAGGGCGGCCAGCCCTAGATCTTCACACCCATGCGATCCTTGATCGCAAAGGCGAACACCACCGACACCAGGAACATGAGCCACACGCGATTGGCCACGTCCAGGCTGAAGCCGTTGGCCGGGTAGTCGATCTCGATCCGCGCCACCGGCGATCCCTTGGGCAGGGTGCTCTCGGCGGGGAGGAGGATCTGGTCCTCCAGGCCGCCGTTGTGGCGCACGGGCGAGCGACGCACGATCCGCTCCGAAGCGTCCAGCGACTTGGCGTAGGTCTCGTCGCCCAGCTTCACGTCCAGTTCGTAGCGACCGCGCTCTTTCACGCCCACCTTCCACACCAGCATGTTGCGCGACGGGAACCACGCCAGGGGCGACGTGATCTCCAGCCCGGCCGGCACTTCCAGCGACGCGGGCGGGCGCTGGGCATCGTCCACGCCGGCAAACTGCGCGCGCCAGTCGTCCGCCAGCGTCACGCGGACCATGGTCTGGTCGCCGGGCGCGAATCCCTCGTAGCCGTAGTGGTGGTTCAGCTGCCCGATCCCCAGGATCATGGGGATGATCATCCAGGCCAGCGGCACCAGCGCCAGCGCGAAGTACATCAGGTTGTTCTTCAGGATCGTGCCCTGCGCGCGGAAGATGGCGCCGATGCTGTCGTTGAACAGCCGGATCTCGAAGATGCCCGCATGGATCTGCGCCTTCACGCGATCGATCTTGTCCTGGTTGGACGTCTTCTTGTAGACCCAGAGCATGGCCACCGACAGGAGCATGCCGAGCACGCAGATCCCCACCCAGTAGGGAAGACCGGCGAACGGAAACAGCAACCCGTCAAAGAGGCGCTGGAAGATGGCGTTCAACATCGACATGCGGTTCAGATCCTTGCGGTTGGCGCGCTACGAGTCGGCCCTCTACGAAATGTAGCCGAGGCCCTTCAGTCGGTTCTTGATCTCTTCCTCGTCGTCGCCGCCCTCTTCCAGCTTGGCGAGTTCCTTCTCCAGCGCGTGCGTGATGAACTCCTCCACCGACGAGTAGCCGGCAATGTCCGAGTACTTCTTCACGCGGGCCAGCAGGTCCTTGTCCAGCTTGACCTTGTTGCCTCCGAACATGGGTTCCTCCTTGGGTTCCGTGCTGCTCTCGTCCCCACGCGGCCCGCCCGCCCGTTCCGCCGCGACTAGTCCTGGTCCGCCGAAATGTAGCCCACGGCCTTCAGCGCTTCGGCGCCGCCCGGGAAGTCCGCGCCCACTCCGAACTCCGCGAGAATGGCCGACGCCAGGCTCTGCAGGTTGGGAGCCGGCTTGGCCAGCGGCCGGTTCGTCACCAGCGTGCCCGGCACGGTCACATGATCCATGCAGTGGTCGCCGGTCCACTCGTCCAGGTTGTCGATGAAGATCTCCTTGGGCACCTCGCCCATGGCCGACTGGTTGGAACCGCGGTACTCGAACGCGTACCCCACGATGGCGTCCGGGCCCACGTCCAGGTGGCCGCGATCGTGGAACGCCGACTCCGACAGGTACACCTTGGACACGCCCTGCTGTCCGTTCTCCGGGTCCCGCACCTTCACGAGCTTGTGCGCGATCTCCTCCAGCAGGCCCTGCTTGTCCTGCGGCGACACGATGCCGTTCCGCTCGCGTCCGCGCTCGTTCACGTAGAGCCCGTTCAGACCCAGTCCGTACACGCGCGTGCGGGTCCAGTCCACGTTCAGGAACAGCCCGGGATCCTTCTGGATGTCGGGGTTCTTGAGCGCCAGGTAGCCCTCCTGGTGCAGCCAGGAGTTCAGGTGGAACGCGCGCTTCCAGCTCCCGAAGCCGTGGTCGGACATCACGATCACCGTGGTGTCGTCGCCGAACCGTTCCAGCGTTTCGCCCACGAGCCCGTCCAGCCGCTCGATGATGCCCGGAATCACGTCGGCGTACTGTGCGTGGATCGCGGGGTCGTAGCCGGGGTGCGTGGGATCCATGGTGCGGTAGAGCATGTGCCCCACCTGATCCTGATTCCCCGCGTAGTAGAAGAGCATGGCGTCGTCGTCGCCGAACTCCCGCTCGAACTTGTCCAGCACCCACGGATACTCGTGGATGATCTCATCGCCCGTGATCTTGGCCTGCTCGATGAACTCCGCGATCGTGAGCACGCCCTCGTCCAGCGCCTTGGTGTCCTCCGGGAACCCCTGGCTGTAGAAGCGCCCCACGCCCTCGGCCATCTCCTTGGAGAAGTCGGCGGGATGCGACATGGGAATGGCCGGATTCATGGGGTCAAAGTTCAGCGGCGTCACGTACAGCCGGAAGTTCGGACGGACCTCTTTCGGGTAGAAGCGCGCGGTCACCGGGATCTTCTGCGACAGCGACATCTCCAGGTCCATGGGCACCCAGTCGCTCCACTCGCCC
>BQJX01000176.1 GCA_021604925.1 Gemmatimonadota bacterium | reverse complement strand
CAGAGCGATCTCCAACTCGGCCAGCTTGGCGCGGTTCGTCTCGAGCGTTTCCATCGCGCGCTGGACGTCGCCCGCCTCGCGCGAGATCCGCCCGGCGCCGCGCAGCGCCGTGGACGCTCTCCCGACCGTGCTGGCCTTCCGACCGAACAGGGCTCCCAGAACGGTCGCGCCCACGGACACGGCGGTCTGGAACTTCTGCTGCTTCTGCTGCTCCTTCTCTTTGCCCACGCGTTGTTCGTCGCGCCGGATCCGCTCCTGCAGCCGCTCGAACTTGGTGGCGTACCGCGCGCGCAGCTTCTCCAGCGTGAGATCCTTTTTTTCCTGCAGCTGCTGCGCCACCCGGGCGCGGAACGCGCCTTCGCTCTCGTCCGGGCGGGCCACGGCCTTGGGATCGCGCGACCGGAAGAGCGTGAGCGCACACTCCCGGTACAGGTAGCTGGCGAACGACTTCTTCCACGTGGTGTACGCCGTCTTCTTGAGGGCGCCCGCCGGCACCGGCTCGTAGGCGCCGTCGCCCTCGGGCTCCGGCAGCAGATCCGCGGCGGCAAACGCCACCGCCTGCGCGCCCGGCCAGGGATTCGCTCCCGGATCGCCGTCCATGACCGCGAGCCGCGCATGCTCGGACCACTGCTCCACCGCGAGCGGCGAGTTCGCGTGGTGAAGGGACGCCACCGCCAGAAGCGCGGGGCGGTAGATCAACGGTCCGTCGCCCCCGGAACCGTCCGAGGGAAGGAAGGCCTCCTCGATTCCGGGAGGCAGTACCGGGCGAGAGGCCACGGCGGTCGCGGACGCTCCGGTGCGGGTGACCGGGGCGGCGCCCGGCGAACCTGCCGCGGCCGCTGCGTTCCCGGCCGCCACGGCCGCCTTCCGCTCCTTCATCAAGGTGCTGATCTGAGCCGACGTGAGGGGGCCGCGCAGGTACGACATCGCCCAGCGCGTGCCGAACTGGACCGGCGCCCCGTCGTGCACGTTGTGCATGAGGAACTCGCGCGACTTCAGCCCCGACAACCGCTTCTCCAGGTCGCCGCGATCCACGCTCATGCCGCTGGTGGCGCTCACCGTTTCCAGTCCATCCAGCACGCGCTTCTTGTCGCGCTCGGTCTGCAGGCGCCCGAGGAACCAGGTGCCAGTGTTGGACAGCCCCTTGTAGTCCAGGTCCACCGGGTTCTGCGTGGACAGCACCACGCCCAGACCGTACGCGCGCGCCTGCTTCAGCAGCGTGAGCATGGGGCGCTTGGACGGCGGCTCCGCGCTCGGCGGGAAGTACCCGAACACCTCGTCCATGTAGAGGATGGCGCGCAGGCTCGTGGTTCCGCCCTGACGCCGCATCCACGACACCATCTCGTGCAGCAGCAGCGTCACGAAGAACATCCGCTCCTTCTCGTCGAGATGGGCGATCGACAGGATCGACAGCCGGGGCTTGCCCGCCGGCGTGCGCAGCAGCGCGTCCACGTCCAGCGGCTCGCCTTCCATCCACGGCGCAAAGCCCGGCGACGCCAGCACGGCGTTCAGGCGCATGGCCAGCGCGAAGCGTTCCTTCTCGGGAAAGAACGACTCCAGATCCAGGATTCCCACCCGGTCGAACGGCGGTTGCTGCACTTCGCGGATCAGTCCGGCCAGATCCAGGTTCCGGCCCTCGCGCCACGCGCGCTCCAGGAGGTTGCTCATGAGGATGTACTCGCGACTCTGCACGGGATCCGGATCGATCCCCAGCAGTACCAGAAGGCTCGTCACGGATCCGTCCACGCGCTCGCGCAGCGCCTCGTCGGTGAGGTTGGCGCCGGGTGGCGGCGCCTCGAACGACTTGAGCACGCGCAGTTGCAGCCCCGCGGAACCGCCGGGCGTGTAGATGGATACGTCGGCCGATTCGCGCAGGCGACGGATCCGGTCGCCGTCCTCGCCCCACGAGGCGAGCCCGTTCCGCCACATGGTGGAGATCTTCTTGGCGTACTCGTCGGGCGACAGTCCCTTGCGCATGGCCTCGGACTCGTCGATCCACGGACGGAAGTCGGAGGCGCGCAGCTCCGGAAACGTGAGCATGAGATTGCCCAGGTCACCCTTGGGGTCGATGAGGATGCCGGGGATCTTGTCCAGGGCGGCTTCTTCCAGCAGCGACAGGCACAGTCCCGTCTTCCCGCTGCCGGTCATGCCCAGCGCCACGGCGTGGGTGGTCAGGTCCTTGCTTTCGTAGAGCAGCGGCGTGGGACCGGTCTCGCCCGTCTCGTCAATCTCGCGACCCAGGTAGAAAACGCCGAGTTTCTCCCACGACTCCATGTGGCTCCTCCTTGCGCGTGGCGGGCCGACGACGGTAGCACGAAAACGGGGACCCCGGCATTGCCGGAGTCCCCTCAGGACCGGTTCCCCCCCGGGTTCGGCCCCTTTCCTGTTCGTGCTGGTCTAACTCTTCGTGCTGGTCGACCGGTCCACGGACTTGCTGCCGCCGAACCATCCGCTCATCTGGCGAGCGGCCACCTCGCGGCCACCGATGCCGAAGGCGATCGCTGCCGCCACGGCCACGGCTCCCAGCAGCAGCCCGAACGCGAGGTCCACGATGTCGTTCGCGAGACCCGTGCGTCGCAGGCCGATCGCCGCCGCGAACACGATGATCGCCACCTGCGCCACGCGCGCCAGCGTGGCGGCCTGCGGCGTCCCGTTCGAACGGAGTACCGAAGCGGTCCAGTTGGCCAGCGCGAAGCCGAGCGCAAACACCACCAGGCCGGTCAGGACGTGTCCGGCAAACGACAGGAACTCGGCGGCGAAGCCCGACAGCGCCTCGAAGCCGAGGAGGTCCGCCGCTTCCATGGCCGCGAACAGCACGATCGCCACCAGCACGATGCGACCCACCACCACCGAAGGCGAGCGATTCGCGTTGCGCACGACATCCGCGCTCTCGCGCAGCAGCCCCATGCGCACCAGCGCCTTGTCGAAGCCCACCATCTGCAGCAGGTTCGTGACGAGTCCCGAGACGAACCGACCCACAAAGAACGCCAGCAGCAACACCAGCGCCGACCCGAGAATCAGCGGCACCGCGTCGAACACGACGTACAGCATCTGCGTCGCCGGCCCGGTAATGGCATCCAGTTCCAGCGCGTTCAGGGCGGAGATCAGCACCGGCACCAGCACCAGCACGTAGACGGCCAGGCCCAGAAGCCCGGACACGCGACGCTCACTGGCCGCGGCCAGCCCCACGTTTTCACCCAGGCGATCCACACCGGCCGCGCCCAGCAGGCTGGTCACGATGCGTCGCACGACGCCGGCGATGAACCAGCCCAGGAGACCGATCAGCACGGCGCCCAGGATGTTCGGCAGGTACCCCAGCAGATCGTTCATGACGTTCTGAACCGGAATCAGCAGCCCTTCCAGCTTGAGGGCGCCCAGAATGGCCGGCAGAAACAACAGGAAGATCAACCAGTAGGCGGCTTCGGAAATCGACGACGCCAGGGGCGTACCACTGGTCTCTTCGCCCGCTGCGACCTTCTCGTCGAGCTTGGCAGAACGAAGCGCGGCACCCACGACCTTGCGCAGAAGCGTGGCCACGAGCCAGGCGACGCCCAGCAGGATCGCGGCACCAATGGCACCCGGCAGGAACGCGAGCACGCGATCCAGCAGCCCGTTCAGAGGCTCGGTGGCCAGGTGCAGATCCAGGATCTGAAGGACGCTGACCACCACGAAGAGCATCAACAGGTAGAAGACTGTCCGCGACACCCATCCGCTCACGTCCATCCGCGGACCGCCCTGGGCCAGCGAGGCCAGGCGATCGTCCAGCGTGGTGCGGCGAAGCGCTGCGCGTACGCCGCCCGCAATCAGGGTGGCCACGAGCCAGCCCACCAGGAGGAACCCAACGGCATAGAGCAGACCAGGCAGAGATCCGCCAACGGACTCCACCAGGCCGTTCCAGAATTCGGACATTTCAATCTCCCGCGAATTAGAAAGTGGACCGCCCCGCCCCAGAAGCACCATCCACCCGCAGAAATCGGCGGAGGCGGTCCTACGTATACTGCGTTAGACACGCAGGGGACGCGCAAGTCACACTCCGGGGGCTACAGAGTCCCCGTGACCCCACAATCCTCCCTTTGGGGCCGTGGGGCCTCATAATTCGGGGTTGCGGCGCGGGGGCGACTTCCTTATAGTTCACCATATGGTTAACCATCAGGAACGACGCATGGACATCGTCTTCGCGGCCCTGAGCGACGCCACCCGGCGCGGCATGCTGGCCCGACTTTGCCAGGGCCCCGCGTCCATCGGTGAACTGGGCGCTCCCTACGAGATCAGCAAGCCCGCCGTGTCCAAGCACGTGCGGGTTCTGGAGCGGGCCGGCCTCCTGGAGCGCCGCCGCGACGGACGCATCCATCGTTGCCGGATGAATCCCCAGCCCATGCAGGACGCCGGCGCCTGGATCGAGCAGACCCAACGGTTCTGGGAAGACTCGCTCGGCGCATTGGCGCGGTACCTGGAAGACACCACCCCGACGGCCGCCGACTCGGCGGACGATCGCGACCCGGAGCAGCACCCCCCCAACCATCCAACGGAGAACGAACGATGACGAACCAGACCGGAGTGAGCCTGAAGCTGGAGCGAACGTTGAACGCACCCGTGGACCGCGTCTTCACCGCGCTCACGTCCAAGGCGGCCATCGCGAAGTGGTTCGGCCCCAGCGACGAGATGAAGATCACCGTTCATGCCTGGGACTGCAAAGTGGGCGGCAACTACCGCGTGGAGTTCGTCTCGCCCAAGGGGGATCAGCACATCGCCGTCGGCACGTTCCGCGAGATCGTTCCCGGCGAGAAGGTCTCCTACTCGTGGGCCTGGGAGGGACAGCCGCCGATGGATACGCTGGTGACCTTCCGGGTGAAGGCGGACGGCGACCGGACCCAGCTCACCATGACCCACGAAGGATTCCCGGATCAGGAGATGTGCGGACACCACGAGCAGGGCTGGACGGGATCCATGGAACGACTGGTGCGCGCAATCGCCTAGGAGCACGCGCTCGTGACGCGAGACACTCGGCACGTCGGATTCGCCACGTGCGCGGCGCTCCCCGATCTGGATCCGGACGACCGCCCGCTGGCGGACGCCCTGCGGGCAGCCCGCTGCGTGGTGACTCCGGCCGTGTGGTCGGACGGAAACGTGGACTGGGACGCGTTCGATCTGATCGTGCTGCGGTCCTGCTGGGACTACGACCGTTACCCGGACGACTTCCGCGCGTGGTTGGACGCCCGGGAGGCCGGACGCTCGCCCGTGGCGAATCCGGTGCCGGTGCTACGCTGGAATCTGGACAAGGCAACCTACCTCCGGGACCTGAGCGGCCGCGGCGTGGCCGTGGTCCCCACGGTGACGGTCGCCGCGGACGAGTCGCGATCGCTCGCGCAGGTGCTGGAAGACGCGAACTGGGACGAAGCGGTGATCAAGCCGTCCGTGTCCATGAGTGCGAACGCCACCTGGCGGGTTTCGCGCAGCGCGGCGCGAGAAGCCGCTCGGGAAGCCGACTTCCGGCGCGCACTGTCCGCCGCCCCGCTCCTGGTGCAGCGCTACCAACCCGAGATCGAGACGGACGGCGAGTGGTCCCTCGTCTACTTCGGCAGTCAGCTCAGTCACGCCGTTCGCAAGACGCCGGCGATGGGAGACTTCCGCGTGCAGTCGCAGTTCGGCGGCGGCAAGACGCTGGTGGAGGCGTCCGCCGAGTTGCGCCAGTGCGCGGAGGAAACGCTGGCGGCGGCCGCGGCCGCCACTTCGGCCACGTTCACCTATGCGCGCGTGGACGGCGTTCGCACGGCGGAGGGGTTCCTGCTCATGGAGTTGGAAGTGCTAGATCCGTCGCTCTACCTGGAGCAGGCGCCCGGGTCGGTGGAACGGGCGCGGGACGCGATCCTGGCCCGTCTCACGTGATCGCGTCCCGAACGATGAGAACCGCCGAGGTGTCATCCGTCCACGGGCGGCTCCCGCCATGTTCGCGCGCCGCCCGGTAGAGCTCATCCAGCATCTCCGGCGCGGACTGGCCGGGCAGTGAGGTGAGACAGCGCTCCACCGCCTCCTCCCCGAACAGGCGCCCCACGTGATCCGGCTGCTCCAGGATCCCGTCCGTGACCACCACCAGCGCTTCGCCGGGTTCCAGACGGGCCCAGCCGCCGCGGAACGTGGCGTCGTCCAGTGGACCGAGTACGGTGCCGCCCACGTCCAGTCGCCGGGGCGGACCCCCGCCCAGGATCCAGGCGTGCGGGTGGCCCGCGTTCACGTAGAAGAGGTCTCCGTGCTCGCCCAACTCGGCCAGGAAGAGCGACACGAACCGACTGGACAGCCGGCTGCGCGAGAGCACCCGGTTCAGGCGGCGCACGATCTCCGTGATCTTCAGCGAGCCCTCT
>BQJX01000175.1 GCA_021604925.1 Gemmatimonadota bacterium | reverse complement strand
GAGCGGATCTCGGTGCCGGCCCGCGTGATGCTGGGCGCCGCCACGAGCGAGGGGCCGGCGGGGCCGGGCGCAACCACCGGCGCATCGGTGACCTGGGTCGCGGTCCATTCGCTCCACCAGCGCATCTCGAGAATGGGCCAGATCGTCTCGACCCCGGCGGAGCCCGGCTGGAGGAGGAACGAGACGGTGAAGCCGGGGGACCAGGCCCGGAGCGGCGCGGAGGTCGCCTGCACCAGCACGTCCACGAACTCCAGGGCGGTCTCTGCCTGGTCGGGGCCCGGCCCGATCGTCAGCCAGGTTTCGGAAACCCCGACCACGGGGCCGCCGGGGGAACTGCGGAGCTGCGTGGGGAACACGAGCGTCATGCCTTCCGGGCCGTGGACCGGGTCCGGAGGGTACAGTTCGGGGAACAGGCCGCTCTCGCCGCCGGCCACGCCGATGGAGAAGGCCATTTGCAGCGGATCGAACGGGGCAAAGTCCGTCCAGTCGAGAAGCAGGTTCCCGGCCTCGCCGTCGAACGAGTCGAACGTGCTCCAGGCAAGCGTCAGGGCGGGCGTGAATCCGGCGTCCGCCTGGGTGATGGCGATGTCGAGGTCGTAGAGAGGCGTGCCGCCGCCTGCCGCCAGCATCTGGATTTCCAGCGGAGGGGTCGGCAGCGGCGGGGTGAACGTGGCCTCCACGTAGGGCACCATGAGCAGGTCTTCCGACTCCGTACCGCGCAGGCGAACGTCGCGCACGTAGTAGGTTCCCGGCTCGCTGAAGATGAACTCGATGGAGGTGACGTCCGTCGGATCGATCGAGCCGAACGACGTGAAGTGCCAGTCGATCACGGCAAAGCCGGATGGCGACGTGGTCTCGCCGTCGATGTGCCCGCTGAACGTGTCGGCGAGGAGGCAGTCCACTTCCACTGCACCGGGGCCCCACACATACATCTCGATGCGATCGACGGTGCCGCCCGCGGTCAGGTCGATTCCCCCGATGGAAAGCGGGTACTCCAGGTGCACTTCGGCCTGGGCGGACACGTCGATCCGAATCACGTCGTCGCCGGGAGTCGGCTGGAGCCGGGCGCGAGCCGAACCGCCGCCGCTGTATACGTTGCTTCGGACCACGCGGGTCGTGGAGATCAGATGACCGGTGAAGGGCGGCGGGACCGCCTGGGTGTCGGAGGACACTCCCACGCCGGTCTGAAGCACGTCGAATGGGAGAATCTCGCAGTCGTCGATGGGGTAGTGGATCTGGGCGAGGGCTGGAGTGGCGGCCGCGGCAAGGGCCACCGCAAGCAGACCGAAGGATCGAAACAGGGGCACGGCGTCCTCCTGGGCGAATGGTGGCGGCCCGGCCGCGCGGCTCGCGACGGCGGGGTGGACGGGGCTCTGTCCTGGGGAACGCAGGGCGGGGCCGGAAGAGGACACGGCGGCCGGGGTCGGTCGACGGGAACGTCCACTCAGGTCCGATCCGGATTCTGCCGAAAACAGGGGTCCGCCCCATCGATTTCGGAGGATCCCCCATGGACCGACTCTTCACGACGGCGTCCTGCGTCGTCCTGCTTGCCGGCGCGATGGTTCTCGCCGGATGCGGTGGCTCGGACACCTCGCACCCGGTGGTGTCGTCATCGGCGGCGGGATCGAGCTATCTGCCCTCGTCCCAGCCCGCCCCGGCCCGCCCAAGCAACACGAAGCGCCTCAGCTCGCGCGACCTCCTGGACCAGCTCGCCGCGGCCGGCCTGGGCACGGAAGACCTCGGCGCGCCCCGCATCTCCCTGGATGACTCGAGCCGCTTTCCCGAGGACGCGCGCTCCACGCTTCTGTTGCGGGTCAGCGACGGCCAGGGCAACTCGGAACCGATGACCTTTGTGGAGTTCGGTTCGTGGAAGGCCGCGGCCAAGCTGGATGCCAAGCCCGTGAACGGATTCGCGGTCCGGAACTGGTTCGTCCTGGGAACCACGAGCAACCACTTCGTGAAGCTGGTCTCCGACGCGCTGTCGCAGTAGGGGGACACGAGATGAGCCGGCGATTCGCGATGGGCTTGGGGTTGGCGATGGCGCTGCTGATCGGGTCCGGGTGCGCGTCGCCGGAAGACGCGGTGCTCCACACCTGGGATGCGTACCAACAGGCGCTGCGCGCCAACGACGTGCCGGCCGTGAGCGCGGTGCTGGCCGCCGGTCGGGAGGAGGAGTTGGCCAACCCCGAAGCGGCCGCCGCGCTCGAACTTCGCTCCGCGCTCGCGCCCACGCACCCGGTCGTGACGGGCATCGAAGTGTCCGCCCTGCGCGCCGTCCTGAGCGTGGCCGGGGAGGTGGACGGTCAGAACATGACCGGCCGGATCTCGTTCACCAAGGAAGGCGACGTCTGGAAGGTCTTCGAAGAGGAATGGAACGTGGACCTCACCGCGGTCCACCCGGTGCCGAACGTGGACCTGGCGCAGGTGTACTCCGCCGGGCCCGAGGCCACGCCTCAGGTTTCGGCCGCCGTGGTCGCGCATCAGGGGAGCGTGACCGCCCTGGAGTTCACGCGGGACGGACGGCACCTGGTCTCCATCGGCTATGACGACTACCGGCTCTGCCTGTGGGACGCCGTGACCGGGGAGCTGCTGGACGGCGTGGACTACGAGGATCGGCCCTGCGACCTGGCCTTGCTGCCGGACGGTCGCGCCGCGTACGTGGTGGACGCGGACGGCGGCGTTACCGAGTGGCCCATCGAAGGGGAGGCATTCGGTGGGCCGCGTCTGCTGTCGGGAAGAGCCGGCCGGACTCCGCGGATCGCCGTGGACGCCGGCGGGCATCGCGCCGTGACCACCAGTTGGGATGACCCCGCAAAACTCTGGGACCTGGACGCGCGCACGTTCGTGCAGGCGTTGCCGCAGTCCGAAAAGATGCGCGGAGTGGCGTTCTCGCCGGTCGGGCCCACCGTGGCCTGCGGGCATCACGGCGACTACTTCGCGGTCTGGAATCTGGACCGCCTGTCGTGGCCGGTGGGTTCGCGTAAGACGCATCGGGTGCCGAACGTGGCCGCCCAGTCCGATGTCCACAGTGTTGCCTTCAGTCCGGACGGACGTCGGCTGGCGACCGGACACATGGACTCCAGCCTCTCCGTCTGGGACATGGAGAAGGGGCGCCAGATCCACAACTGGTACGTGCAGGACAGCTCCGCCATGGACGTCACGTTCAGCCCGTGCGGAACGGTGCTCGCGACGGCCCAGCAGGACGGCCGGGTGCATCTCTGGGAAACGGAGAGCCGTCGAACGCTCTTCCGGCTCCCGGCGCATGAAGGGGCGGCGTTGGCCGTGGCCTTCAACCCGGCGGATGGAGTGACCCTGGCGACCGGGGGCGAGGACGGGGTGCTCCGCATCTGGCAGTAGGTGCGTGAACGGCCCCCGTGCCGACCCCGCTGGATGTTCATCGCTGCCTCGCACCATCGCCAGGTCCGATCCCGGCCGCGCCCGCTCCGATCGTGCCCGCGCGCCCGCATCGTCCCCGCCCATACCCCGCATCGCCCCTCTCATACCCCGCTCCGGCCACACTCCCCAATCGATACTTGACTTCACAGTCCGACATAATTAGGAATGAAGAGTCGGGAATCCGATTCGCGGCGCCGGCCCGAGCCTCGGCCTGAGTCTTCTCGGCCCGAGCCCTTCGCTGGGGACTGGGCGCCGGGACGACCACTGCCGGGAGTGGGCATGAAAGTCACAGGCTGGGTCATGACGAGTCCCGCGGCCCCCATGGTCCTGGAGGAACGCGACGAGCGACCCGGCCCCGGCGAAGTCGTGGTCAAGGTGGCAGGATGCGGCGTGTGCCACACGGACCTGGGCTTCTTCTACGACGGCGTCCCCACCCGGAGAGAACTCCCACTCACGCTTGGGCACGAAGTGAGCGGCACGGTCACCGGTGCGGGCGCGGGGGCGGAGTCCTGGCAGGGACGGCCGGTCGTCGTTCCGGCCGTGATCCCCTGCGGCAAGTGCGATGCCTGCCGACACGGGCACGGGGGGATCTGTCCCCGGCAGATCTTCCCCGGCAATGATGTTCACGGCGGCTTCGCGACCCACCTTCGCGTGCCTGCCCACGGACTGTGCCCGGTCCCCGATCTCAGCGATCCTGCCATGAACCCGCGCGGTCTCACGCTGCCGCATCTGTCCGTGATCGCGGACGCCGTGTCCACGCCGTTCCAGGCCGTGCAGAGAAGTGGTCTCGCGAGCACGGACCTCGCGGTCTTCGTGGGGGCCGGCGGCATCGGTGGTTTCGGAGTGCAGGTGGCGGCGGCCCGGGGAGCCCGCGTCGTGGCCATCGATCAGGACGCGTCGCGACTGGAACTCGTGGCCCGGCACGGCGCGGATCTCACGCTGAACTCCGCGGACCTGGACTTCCGGGCAATCAAGCAGGCGGTGAAGTCGTTCGCCGCGGAACACGGGATCCCCACGTGGCGCACCAGGATCTTCGAGATGTCCGGATCCCCGGGGGGGCAGGCCACCGCGTTCGGCCTCGTGGGGCACGGCGGGTACCTCGGGGTGGTGGGGTTCACGCCGGCCAAGCTCGAACTGCGGCTGTCCAACCTCATGGCCTTCGACGCGACCGCGCAGGGAAACTGGGGCTGCCTGCCGGAGCACTATCCCGCGATCGTGTCGCTGGTTCTCGCGGGAAAGATCGCCCTGGAACCGTTCGTGGAGTTCCGCGACCTCACCACGATCAATCAGACGTTCTCGGACATTCACGAACGGCGCACGAGCCGTCGCGTGATCCTCGTTCCGGAGGAGACCACATGAACTTCAAGGATCACGACCTGAGTGCCTACCAGGAATTCGAGGGCATTCTCTACGACGAGATGCCGCTGCGAACGCCGTCGAACGAGCGGGTCGATGGGCTTCACGCGGTGCGCATCACCCTGAACAACCCGGCCCAGTTCAACTCCTACACGACGGAGATGATCAAGGGCGTGATTCACGGGATGCGACGCGCGTCGAACGATCGCGCCTGCGTGGCGGTGGTGTTTACCGGCGCCGGTGACCGGGCGTTCTGCACCGGCGGCAACACGAAGGAATACGCCGAGTACTACGCCGGGCAACCGGAGGAGTACCGCCAGTACATGCGCCTGTTCAACGACATGGTCACGGCGATCCTGCACTGCGACAAACCGGTCATCTGTCGAGTCAACGGGATGCGCATCGGCGGTGGGCAGGAGATCGGCATGGCGTGCGACTTTGCCGTGGCCCAGGACCTGGCCATGTTCGGCCAGGCCGGGCCGAGACACGGCTCCGCCCCCGATGGCGGCTCGACGGACTTCCTGCCGCTGTTCGTGGGCATCGAGCGGGCCATGGAGAGCTGCACGATCTGCGAACCCTGGACGGCGCACCACGCCCTGCGCATCGGGCTGGTCAGCCGGATCGTTCCCGCGCTCAAGGTCGACGGCGAGTACGTGCCCAACCCGCTCGCAATCACGGATCGCTGGATCGACGACATGGGTGACATCGTCTTCGGCCGAAGGAAGCAGGGGACGGCAGCGGCCGAGGGGAAGGCGCTGCTGAAGCGGGGCGAAGTGGATCTGTCGCGGCTCGACGAGGAGATCGATCGCCTCGTCTATCAGTTGGCGATGACCATGCCCGGTTGCCTGACCAAGACGATCGAGAGCCTGCGCAAACACAAGCTCGAGCACTGGGACCGGAACCGCGAGACGAACCGCGCTTGGCTGGGTTTGAACATGATGAACGAAGGTCGCGCCGGATTCCGCGCGTTCAACGAGGGCACCAAGGAGTGCCGCGACGCAGACTTTCTGCTGCTGCGGCGTCGTTTGGCGGAGGGCGCGCGCTGGAACGAGAGCCTGATCGAGGAGATCCTGGCCAAAGCGCACGGTCGCCGGAACGACGAGAAAGTGGCGCGATCGTGAACGGCGAGACGGTGTTGGTGGGCGGGATCCGCGTCGAGTCGCTGGAGGACGGCGCGGTCTGGCGTGCCACCCTGGCCACTCCGAAAGCCAACGTGCTGGACATGGACAAGATCGAGGCGCTGACGGGCGTGTTCGAACGGGCCGCCCAGGAACCGGATCTGAAGGCCGTGATCATCGACGCGGAAGGGCGCCACTTCAGCTTCGGGGCGAGTGTGCCGGAACATCTTCCGGGTCGCTTCGAAACCATGATCCCCGCGTTCCACGGGATGTTCCACGCGATGCTGGACTCCTCCGTCGCCACGGCCGCCGTGGTGCGCGGGCAGTGCCTGGGCGGGGGACTGGAGCTGGCGGCGTTCTGCCATCGGGTGTTCGCGGACTCGTCGGCCAAGCTCGGACAGCCGGAGATCGTCCTGGGGGTTCTGGCGCCGGTGGCCTCGGTGATCCTGCCGGAGCGGATCGGGCGACCGAACGCGGAAGAGCTTCTGCTGAGCGGTCGCGTGGTGGATGCGGACGAGGCGCTGGCGCTGGGGTTGATCGACGAGCTCG
>BQJX01000174.1 GCA_021604925.1 Gemmatimonadota bacterium | reverse complement strand
GTGGCCAGGCTCCGGCGGCGCCCCGTCGCGCTCCGGTGATGCCGCCGGGGGCGCGTTCCGGTCCGGCGCTGCCCCCCGGAGGGAGTCCGTCCCCGGGAGGCGGCGCGTACAAAGACGTGGGAAGAAACGACCCGTGCCCGTGCGGGAGCGGCAAAAAGTTCAAGAAGTGCCACGGGCGCAACGGTTGATTCGGACTCGGGGCGGAGTGACCCGTCGGGGGAGGCGCCCGACCTCCCCAAATCACCGCTCTCGGGGTGCGTACCCGGCACCCGCGTCCAAAACTCGCTAAAACCGACCAGTTTGATCACCGATGTGCGGGCCAGATCCCGCGCCGCATCGCCGCGGCCGGGGGTTGCCCGCTGCCCCCAGTCGGTGGTAGGTTGCCGCGCCGTAACCTAGGCCAGTGCCCAGGAACCCAGGAGGCCGGACGGAAATGCCAAAGTCCCTTGTCATCGTGGAATCGCCGACCAAGGCGAAGACGCTCGGGAAGTTCCTGGGCAAGGACTACGTGGTGACTTCCAGCGTCGGTCACGTGCGGGATCTGCCGGCCAAGGCCGCGGACATCCCCCCGGAGTACAAGAAGAACTCCTGGGCCCGGATGGGCGTGAATGTGGAGGAGGACTTTGCGCCCCTCTACATCGTCCACCCGGAAAAGAAGAAGACGATCGCGGAGCTGAAGCGCCTGGTCAAGACGGTAGACGAGGTGCTGCTGGCCACGGATGAGGACCGCGAGGGCGAGGCGATCAGCTGGCACCTCCTGGAGGTCCTGAAGCCCAAGGTGCCCGTCAAGCGCATGGTCTTCCACGAGATCACCAAGAAGGCCATCCTCCAGGCGCTGGAGGACACGCGCCACGTGGACCAGAACCTCGTTTCGGCCCAGGAGACGCGGCGGATCATCGACCGGCTGTACGGGTACGAGGTGTCGCCCATCCTCTGGCGCAAGGTGGCGCCCAAGCTCTCCGCCGGCCGGGTCCAGAGTGTCGCGGTCCGCCTGGTCGTGGACCGGGAGGCGGAGCGGATCCGCTTCCGCCGCGCGCAGTACTGGGACCTCACGGCCACCTTCACCACCCACGACGCCCATCCGGGCGAATTCGATACGCGGCTGCACTCGATCAACGGACAGCGCCTCGCGAACGGCAAGGACTTCAACCCGGACACGGGATTGCTGGCCCGCGACAACGTGGTCCACCTGTCGCAGGAAGATGCGGACCAGCTCCAGGAGGCCCTGAAGGCCGCGGCCTATCGTGTCTCCTCCACGGAAGAGAAACCGTTCACGCGGTCGCCGGCGCCCCCGTTCAGCACGTCCACGCTGCAACAGGAGGGAAGCCGCAAGCTCCGCTTCGACGCCAAGCGGACCATGCGCGCGGCCCAGCAGCTGTACGAGAACGGCTTCATCACGTACATGCGGACCGACTCCGTCATCCTGTCCGCAGAAGCGGTGAACCTCGTGCGAAGCGCGATCGAGTCGCAGTACGGGAAGGAGTATCTCCCGGCGGAACCGCGGGAGTACAAGAGCAAGGTCAAGAACGCGCAGGAGGCGCACGAGGCCATCCGCCCGGCGGGCGAAAAGATCGCCGGCGTGGAAGAGGTGCGCGGCAAGCTCGGCGCCGACGCCGAGAAGGTCTACGAACTGATCTGGAAGCGCACGCTCGCGTGTCAGATGAAGAACGCGCAGGGCCGGCGCATGACCATCCAGGTGGCGGCAAAGGCGCAGGGCAAGGACATCCTCTTCCAGGCCACGGGCAACGTGATCGACTTCCCCGGGTTCCTTCGCGCCTACGTGGAAGGTTCGGACGATCCCGAAGCGGCCCTCTCGGAAAAGGAGACCATCCTCCCGCCCGTGAAGGTGGACGACCCCCTGACCGCCAAGCAGCTGATCGTGGAGGAGCACGAGACGTCGCCGCCGGCCCGCCTGACCGAGGCATCGCTCGTGAAGCTCCTCGAGGAGGAAGGGATCGGGCGGCCCAGCACCTACGCCTCGATCATCGACACGATCCTCCGGCGGAACTACGTCTTCAAGAAGGGCTCGGCGCTCGTTCCCACGTTCACGGCGTTTGCAGTCATCCGCCTGATGAAGGTCCACCTCACGGAGCTGATCGACGTGGGGTTCACGGCGCGCATGGAGGATCGCCTGGATGAGATCTCGCGCGGCGAACTGGAATCGCTGCCGTACCTGAAGTCGTTCTACTTCGGCAACGGAATGCCGGGGCTGCATCCCCTGCTCGAGAAGAAGCTGGAGGAGATCGACGCGCGCTCCATCTGCGCGAACCCGATCGGGGTCACGGAATCCGGCGAAGAGATCGTGGTGCGGGTGGGTCGCTACGGGCCGTACCTCCAGAACGGCGAGGGCACGGCCACGCTTCCGGACGGACTCTGCCCGGACGAGCTCTCGGTCGAGCGGGCACTGGAGATCCTCCGGGATGCGGCCAAGGGCGATGAGCCGTTGGGCAATGATCCCGAGACGAACCTGCCCATCTACCGCAAGAGCGGTCGCTTCGGTCCGTACGTGCAGCTGGGCGATCTGGACCCGAACGACAAGAAGAACAAGCCCAAGACGTCGTCGCTGCTTGCGGGCATGTCGATCGACACGCTCACGCTGGAGGACGCGATCCGGTTGCTGTCGTTGCCGCGTACGCTGGGGCAGGATGAGGCCGGCGTGGACGTCATCGCGCACAACGGTCGCTTCGGTCCGTACATCAAGCGCGGCGACGACACGCGCAGCCTGGCCGCCGAGGACCACGTTCTGGAGATCCAGCTCCCGCGCGCCCTGGAACTGCTGGCCCAGGAGAAGAAGGGACGCGGGTTCCGCAAGGCGGCGGCGCCGCTGAAGACGTTCGAGAAGGTCGAAGCCCTGGACGGCGCGGATGTTCGTCTGCTGAGTGGGCGCTACGGTCCCTACGTCACGGACGGCGACGTGAACGCGTCGCTACCCCGCGACATCGCCGATCCGCTGACCCTGGAGGTGGAGCGTGCGGTCGAGTTGATCCTGGCCCGCCGCGAAGCCCGAGGCGTGTCCGGCAAGAAGAAGACCAAGAGCAAGGCCAAGAAGAAGGCAAAGAGCAAGGCCAAGACCAAAGCCAAGAAGAAGAGCAAGGCCAAAGCAAAGACGAAGGCCAAGACGAAATCCAAGTCGAAGGCCAAGAGCAAGGCGAAGGCCAGCGCCAAGAGCGACTCCTAGCGTCTGCCGCACCGGAGAATCATGGCCACACGAGTCACCGTCATCGGCGCCGGGCTTTCCGGTTCGGAGGCCGCCCTGCAACTGGCGGTGCGCGGAGTTCCGGTCGACCTGTACGAGATGCGCCCCACCGTGCCCACCGAGGCGCACCAGACCGACCGGCTCGCCGAGATCGTCTGCTCCAACTCGTTCAAGTCCATGTCGGGTACCCATGCCTCCGGTCTCCTGAAAGAGGAGATGAAGGCGCTGGGTTCGTTCCTGATTCCGATCGCCGAGGAGTGCCGCGTGGAAGCCGGTACGGCTCTCGCCGTGGACCGGGATCAGTTCGCCGAGGCGGTCACCCGCCGGGTCACGGCCCAGGCCAACATCACCGTCCACCGCGAAGAACTCCGCGACCTCCCCAAGGAGGGGCCGGTCATCGTGGCCACGGGCCCTTTGACCTCGGCCGCGCTGACCGAGTCGCTCACGCGCTTCCTGGACCTGGGGGAGCTGTACTTCTACGACTCCACCGCGCCCATCGTCTCGGCCGAGTCCATCGATCGGGACATCGCGTTCGAGGCGAACCGGCGCGACGCCGGGGTGGGGCACTACCTGAACTGCCCGTTCACCGAGGAGCAGTACCTGGCCTTCCACGAGGCGCTCCTGGCGGCGGAGAAGTACCCGCTGCACGACTTCGAGAAGGCCACCTTCTTCGAGGCGTGCCTGCCCATTGACGAACTTGCGGCGCGCGGACCCAAGACGCTGTGCTTCGGCCCGATGCGACCCATCGGACTCATCGATCCGGCCACCGGACGTCGACCGCACGCCGTGGTGCAACTGCGGGCGGAGAACCGGGCCGGCACGGCGTTCAATCTCGTGGGGTGCCAGAACCGCATGCGACACGGCGATCAGAAGCGCGTGCTGCGAATGATTCCCGGGCTGGAGCGCGCGGAGTTCTACCGTCTCGGCCGCATCCATCGGAACACCTATCTGAATGCGCCCAAGGTCCTGGATCCCTTCCTGGCGGTGGAGCGGGAACCGCGCGTCTCGCTGGCCGGGCAGATCACCGGGTTGGAAGGCTACGTGGAAGCGGTGGCCACCGGAATGCTTGCGGGCCAGTTCACCGCCGCCCGCCTCCGCAACGAGCGGCTGGATCGGTTTCCGCGCGAGTCGGCGTTGGGATCGCTGATGGAGTTCGTCAGCGGCTACGAGGGCAAGGAGTACCGGCCCACCAACGTGAACTTCGGGCTGTTTCCGCCACTCGAGGAGCGCCTCCGCAAGGGACCGGAGCGCAATGCGGCCATCACCGAGCGTGCCCGCGCGGCCATGACCGACTGGCTGGCCCGCCACCCGACCCACGTCTTTTCCTAATCCGCGACCGCGGGTATGCTCTCCTCGCGCGGGGCCACGCCGGGACGGGGAGGGTGTCATGACCGCCAAGCGGAAGCAGCTCGTGAGTCTGTTCGCGGCGCACCTCGAGTTCGATCTCGGATTGTCGGCGGGCACCGTGTCGCTCTATCGCCGGGACGCCGAACGTTTCCTGCAGTTCCTGGAAGGCTTGGACCAGGAAGATCCGCTCCCGCGGAACCTGACCCGCGCCCTGGTGGCCGGCCACCTGGCGAGGCTGCGCGCGTCGGGCGTCGGGCAGCGCTCGCTGGCGCGCGTCGTCTCCGGCCTGCGTCGGTTTCTTCGCTGGGCTCGCCTGTCCGGGCACGTGGAAGAGGAGGTCGAGATCCGGGTCCAGGAGAAGATCCGCCGACGCCGCCTGCCGCGCGCGATTGCGGAGGACCGCCTGGAGGACTCGATCGAGCGGGCGGGCCAAGGGAAGACGCCGGCGCGCGACGTGGCCCTGCTGGAGCTCTTGTGGGGTTCGGGCCTCCGGGTGGCCGAGGCGCACGCCCTGGACCTGAAGGACCTGGATCCGTACTCGAACACGGTCAAGGTGCTGGGCAAGGGGAACAAGGAGCGGATCGTGCCGCTGACCGCCCTGTCGCTGGCCGCGCTGGAACAGGTGTTCGCGGCCCGACAGGTCGCAGCGGGCCCGGGACCTTCCGGGCACCTTCCGGTGTTCGTGAACGGACGGGGAGGCCGACTGTCGATTCGCACGCTGAGGCGAATCGTGACGCGGCACGTCCCCACGACCGGGGAGCGGGGAAGTGCGTCGCCGCACGCGCTCCGGCACAGCTTTGCCACGCACCTGCTGGATCACGGCGCGGATCTGCGCGCCGTACAGGAATTGCTGGGGCACGCCCGGCTCTCCACGACCGCGGTCTACACGCACGTCACCCGGCGTCGACTGCGCGAAGCCTACGACCGGGCGCATCCGCGCGCGGGGGAGGAGACCACCGAGTGACACTGCAAATGCACTCCACCACGATCCTGGGAGTCCGCGCCGGCGGCACGTTCGCGCTGGGCGGGGACGGCCAGGTCACGTTGGGAGACACCGTTGTGAAGTCGGCGGCGGTCAAGGTCCGACGCATCGAGTCGTTCGGCGTTCTCTGCGGATTCGCCGGTTCCGCCGCTGATTCGTTCGCGCTGTTCGATCGCTTCGAGAAGAGGCTGGCCGAGTTCAAGGGCAAGCTGCCGCGCGCCGCCGTGGAACTGGCCAAGGACTGGCGGACGGACCGCGCGCTTCGCCGGCTGGAAGCCATGCTGGTGGTCATGAACGCGGAGCATTCGCTGGTGCTGTCCGGCACCGGCGACGTGATCGAGCCGGACGACCACATCTGCGCCATCGGGTCCGGGGGTTCGTTCGCCCGTGCCGCCGCTCGTGCGTTCCTGGCGTGTCAGGTGGACGATCCCGCGCGGATCGTTCGCGACTCGCTCGGGATCGCCGCGGACATCTGCATCTACACCAATCACTCCATCGAGGTACTCACTCCGTGACCGAACTTCAACGCACCGACGTGGCCCCGCAGGACCTGACGCCGCGCGAGATCGTGCGCCAGCTGGATCGCTACATCGTGGGGCAGGCCGAGGCCAAGCGCTCCGTCGCCATCGCGCTCCGGAATCGCTGGCGCCGGCAGCAGGTCCCCGGAGATCTCCGCGCCGAGATCAGCCCGTCGAACATCATTCTGGCGGGGCCCACCGGCGTGGGCAAAACCGAAGTGGCCCGCCGCCTGGCCAAGCTGGCCGCCGCGCCGTTCGTCAAGGTGGAGGCGTCCAAGTTCACCGAGGTGGGCTACGTGGGACGCGACGTGGAGTCCATGGTGCGGGATCTCATGGAGAACGCCATCGATCTCGTGCAGGAGGAGTTCCGCCAGCGCCACGTGGC
>BQJX01000173.1 GCA_021604925.1 Gemmatimonadota bacterium | reverse complement strand
GGTCGAAGACCAGCCGCTCGCCCCGCGGATCCACATCGACCGAGATCCACGTGCCCTCCGTGGCCTCGAACGCAAGGTCGTCCCGCGGCACGCCCGGATCCGACACGTCCCAGGTCGACTTCTCGGAGGCGCCGTCCTCGGAGTCCTCCGCCGGGTCGCGCTCGGCCGACGCGGCTGCGGTGGCGGGCAGAAGGATCAGAGCGGCGGCACTCAGCAGCGCGATCGCGCCCGCCGACGCCTGCCCACCGATTCGCCGCAGCTCCATCACGGTTCACGCCTCCGGGTCCGCTCCGTCGGTCACGGCTCGCAACAGCTGGATGCTGAAATACCGTTTCGAATCCGTCCAGATCCGATCCACGCAGAAGCCGGCTTTCTTGGCGGTCGCGGCGAATGCCTCGGGGGTGAACTTGTGGGAGCTCTCGGTCCAGATGGTCTCGCCGGGAACGAAGCGGAACGCGCGGCCCGCCACCTGGACCACCTGGTCCACCTCGCTGCGAAGGTGCATCTCCACGCGGGCCCGCTTCTCGTTCCAGCGCGCCTCGTGCGAGAACCGGTCGAGCCGGAAGTTTCCTCCCAGCTCCTGATTGATCCGGGACAGCAGATTCAGGTTGAACGCCGCCGTGACTCCGTCGGCGTCGTCGTAGGCGTCCAGCAGGACCTGCACGTCCTTCTGCAGGTCCTCGCCGATGAGCACGAGTCCGCCGGGACCCACCAGGCTCGCCATCCGGGTCAGGAAGTCGATGGACTCGTCCGGCGCAAAGTTGCCGAGCGTGGAGCCCGGAAAGAACAGCGCACGGTTCCGGGCAAAGGCCGCGGCGGGAGGCAACGTGACGGCGGACGTGTAGTCGGAGCAGATGGGAAGGATCGGGATCTCGGGATACGCGCGACGCAGGTCGTCGGCGGTGGCCAGCAGGTGGTCGCAGGAGATGTCGATCGGCACGTAGCCCGCCGGCGACTCCAGTTGATCCAGGAGGAGCCGCGTCTTCACGCTGCTGCCGCTTCCGTACTCAAAGAGCAGACATCGATCGCCGAGCAACTCCGCCATCTCGGCCACGTTGGCTTCCAGGATCCCCACTTCCGTGCGGGTCACGTAGTACTCATCCAGTTCGCAGATCTCGTCGAAGAGCCGCGATCCCTCCGCGTCGTAGAAGTACTTGCACGGAAGCGTCTTTCGTCGCGCGGACAGACCCCGCAACACATCGGACAGGAACTCGTCGGCGTCCGGAGCCTCGTCCACGTGCGCCCCCGCCGCTTCCCCGGTCAATGACCGCTGCCGGTACGGATGCAACCCACTCCGCTTCATCTCAACCCCCTGGGCAACGCCCACCGTTCGGCCGCTTCGAAGAGTCCCTGCGCCATCAGGGCCAGCGCCGCGGCCGGCAGCGCCCCCTGCAGGATCAAGCCCATGTCATCCAGTCGGATTCCGGTCAGGATCGGTTGTCCGTAGCCGCCCGCCCCGATCAACGCCCCCAGCGTGGCCGTGCCCACGTTGATGACCGCGGACGTCTTGATCCCCGCCAGGATGGATCGCGTGGCCAGCGGGAGCTCGATGAGGCCCAGCCGCGCCCCCCGTGATAGTCCCAGCGCCCGCGCCGACTCGATCAACTCCGGCGCGATCCCACGCAACCCCGCGCTCGTGTTGCGAACGATCGGAAGGAGACTATAGAGGAAGAGCGCCATGATCGCGGGGCGCGTCCCGATCCCGAGCAGGGGAATCATGATCACCAGCAGCGCCAGCGACGGCACGGTCTGGATCACCCCCGTCACTCCCAGGATGACGTGCCCCCACCGCGCGTGCTTGCCCGCCACGATGCCCAGCGGGATCGCCACGAGCACGGCGGCCGACAGTGACACTCCAACGAGCATCAGATGCTCCCGCGTACGACGGGCGATCTCCGAGTCGCGCGTCAGACGTCCGCGGGGCGCCTGGATCCCGTACTGCGTCCCGAGAAAGTCCGCGGCCAGGCGGCGCTCCGGAACCTTGTCCAGCTTGGCGCGGGCGTTCAGGCCCACCATGACCGACTCCGGCAGCGCGCCTTCGAGCCGGCGAAACGCGGACACCACGTCCGGCGCCCGCTCCCCCAGATCGGCGCGCCACAGGAGAAGCGCGTGGTAGGCGGGGAAATGGCCGCGGTCGTCTTCCAGGACGGCGAGGTCGTAGTAGCGGATCTCCGCGTCCGTCGAGTAGAGGTCCATCACGTCGATGGCACCGCTCTCCAGGCCACGGTACGCGAGATCGTGATCCAGGCCGCGAACGTCCTGATGGGGCAGCGAGTACGCATCGCGCAGGCTCGGCCAGCCGTCGCCGCGGTCGAGGAACTCGTTCGTGAACCCCAGGACCAGATCCGGGTGCTCGCGAAGGTCCGAGATCCGGTGGATCCCCAGTTCGGCGGCGCGGTCCCGGCGCAGGCCGAGCGCGTACGTGTTGTTGAACCCGAGCGGGGCGCCGGCAACGATCCCGTTCTCGTCCAGCGCGCCGATCAGGTCCGCGGGCCCGGACAGTTCCCGGTCCGCGAAGATCTCCTGGCGCAGGGTCCCCGTGTACTCCACGTAGGCGTCGATCTCGCCCCGGATCAGCGCGTTCCACACGATCCGGGTGCCACCCAGATCGCGGCGGTGCGTGGCCTCCGCTCCCGTCGAACGCGCCAGCGCCGTGGCGATCTCGCCCAGCACGACCGACTCCGTGAACTTCTTGGACCCGACCACCACGGGGCGCGCCTCTGCGGCCCCCTCCTGCGCCGCCACCGGCGCGGCAGACAGCGCCACCACGAGCACCGCTCCCACAATGCCGGCGAACCTCCCCCGTGCGCTCCGCGTCGGTCTCTTCACGCGGGCACCGCCTGGGCCTGCAGGAACTGCGTGACATACGGGGTTGCCGGCGATCCGGCCAGATCTTCGAACGTTCCTCGCTGCACGATCCGCCCCTCGTGCAGCAGAACGATCTCATCCGCGAAGTAGCGCGCTTCTCCCAGATCGTGGGTCACCATCACGACCGTCTTGTTGAGCACGCGGAAGATCGTGCGGAGTTCTTCCTGCAGGGTCGCGCGGATCATCGGATCGAGCGCGCCCAGCGGCTCATCGAGGAAGAGAACGTCCGGGTCGAGCATGAGCGCCCTCATGAGCGAGACGCGCTGACGCTGTCCCCCGGAGAGTTCGCGGGGAAGTCGATCCAGGCCGTCGGGCGGGAACTCGGTCAGCGCCACGAGTTCGCGCAGGCGATCTTCCACCTTGGCCGGCGGCCAGCCCACGTGCCGAGCCATCAGCGTGATGTTGGCGGCCGCGGTCAGATGGGGAAAGAGGCCGCCTTCCTGGATCACATAGCCCATTCGGCGGCGGAGCGCCTGGATCGTGGCCGGCGTGATGGGATCTTTCCCGAAGTGAAGCGTGCCGGTATCCGGGGTGATCAGGCCCACCATGAGCCGGAGCAGCGTGGATTTGCCGGACCCGCTGGCGCCGATCAGGACGAGGGTCTGCTGTCGCCGGGCGGTGAACCGGTCCACCCGCACGGCAAGCTGTCCGTCAAAGGACTTGGATACGTTTCGTAGATCAAGCACGAGGCCGCGAGAGTAACGCACCGCTTGGCGCGTCGCAAGGCCGCGCGCTGCACGCAGTGCCGGCACCGGGATACGCACCGCGGGACGCGGGACCGGGACACGCGGGACCGGACACGGGACGCGCGAACACATCTGAATCGATCCGGGCCCGATCCGCATCCAAACGATGTCGACGAGGCCAATCAAGATTGCCAAGTCCACTTTTGGAAAGGGTTCACGGATCACCATTTCGCGATCGCTGCGTTGATTCCCGGAGGAAACGGGCGTAGCGTAGGTGCAGGACTTCGCGGGGACACTCGCGAATGCCGCCCGAGCCGACTCGATCGTCACCGAGTCACCGCGCCGGACGCCGTCGACCGCTCGATGGTCGCCGGATCCCCGCTGAAACGGAGAAGGAAAGCCCATGGGCAGCCACTGTGACCTGCCGCTCCACGGATTCACCGTGGTCGTCGAAACCGACAAGGTGCTCTACATCGGGCGCTACCACTCGGAGAGCGAGCGGGGAATCCTGCTGAACGACGTGGACGCCCACGATGTCCAGGACGAGACAGAGAAACTGGAGTACCTCGCCAAGTCCGCCAAGTTCGGCGTCTTCAAGAACACCGACCAAGTGCAAGTCCCGCTCGACCGCGTTTCGTCGGTCCGCAAGCTGATCGAGTACACACCCAAGGGCTGATCGCCCCCACGAGGCGCCGGGCGGATGGCCGGGCGCACAGGAGGAAGTACCTGCAATGCGATACCCCGAGCACATGACGGCGCCGATGCGCCAGGAACTCGTCCAGATGGGCTTTTCCGAGTTGCGAACGCCGGAAGACGTTCAGACCGAAGTGGAGAAGAGTTCCGGGACGGTACTGGTGTTCGTGAACTCGGTGTGCGGATGCGCGGGCGGCATTGCCCGCCCCGGAATCGCACTCGCGCTCAGCCACACGCACGTTCCGGACAAGCTCACCACGATCTTCGCCGGCATGGATCTGGATGCGGTCGAATACACGCGCGGCCTGTTCCCGGACTACCCGCCCAGCTCGCCGCAGGCCGTGCTGTTCAAGGACGGCAAGGTGGTGGAGGTCGTGCAGCGACATCAGATCGAGGGATCGCACCCGCAGGAGTTTGCCGGCCTGCTGGCGACCGCGTTCGAGAAGCACTGCCAGCCGGTGGCCACGGACTAGTCCTCCGCGGTGCTCTCAAGCGAGCCGCAAGAGAGCTGATTGAGAATAGAGAAGGCCCCCCGGTTGTGAGACCGGGGGGCCTTTTGGCAATCGGCGTCTCCGGGGACGCCCAACGCCAGGCGACGTCTACGCGGGCTCCGCCGGCCCGGACAGCTTCATCACGCCGAAGATCGCACCGGCGTGATCCGCCAGCAGCGCAAAGCGTCCCACGCCGGGAATGTCCGTGGGCGGATGCACCACGCGCCCGCCCAGGGCCGACGCCTTGTCGGCGCTGGCGTCCGTATCGTCCACGTTGAAGTACGTGAGCCAATGCGACGGCACCGGTCCCATTTCCTCCGTACGTTGCATGCAGCCGGCGGTTGGCTTCTCATCGTTCATGAAGAGCGTGTACTCCATCTCGCCCGGGCCCGACTCCAGCTCCCAACCGAACAGCGCGGCGTAGAACGCGGTGGCCTCGACCCGATCGGTCGACACCAGCTCGTGCCAGCACACCGATCCGTGGCCCGTGATCTCGCCGCCACCCGTATGCGTCAGCGCCTGCCAGAGCGCGAAGACCGCGCCGGTCGGATCCTGCAGGAGTGCCATGCGGCCCATCTCCATCACGTCCATCGGCCCCATCACGACCGTGCCGCCGAGCGACTGCGCGCGCTCGGTCGCCTCGTTCACGTCTTCCACCAGCACGTACCCGAGCCAATGCGGCGGCACGCCCATTTCCTTCTGCTGCTCGACAAGCTCGTACATCCCGCCCACCTGCTCGTTGCCCAGGTGCAGCAACGAGTAGATTCCGGGACCCGCCGTATTGTCCTTTGTTGTCCAACCGAAGAGTCCTCCGTAGAACTCCTTGGCCGCCGCCAAATCGGCGGTGCACACTTCGCTCCAGCAGAAAGTGCCGGGCGCTTTCACTGTGGTCTCTGACATTCCATGACTCCGGTCCGAAGGCTGGTCGATCGGCCCGGGAGTTGAGGGTGGGCGAGTCCTCCCGGGAGGTTCCCGCGAATTGTAGCCGCGCCCGAAGGGCGAGTCAAAGGCGGCGGGACCAACTCCGCCAAAGCGGTTCCCTTGGCCCCTGCCGTCCGCTAGGATCGGCCAGACGGCTGCCCAGCCCCGGGCGGCACCCCCCTGAACGAGGAGTTCGCGAGATGCGACCATGGTACCTGGCATCCCTGGGAGTCGGTGCGCTCGTTGCGCTGCCGGCCTTCGCCTTCGCCCCCACGCGCGCCCCCCAGGAGTTCTCGCTCGCGTGGGAGACGGCAGTTCCCCAGGCGGCGTTTCAGCGCCTCGAGGAGGCATCCCTGGAGAGCACCCGCCTCGACGCCACCTGGCGAGCCCAACGCAACCAGCGCACCGGAACCGTCCGCTTTGCTGTGGGCTCCAATTACCAGCCGGCCGGTGCCATCTCGAACGAGGCTGACGCCGAGCAGATCGCGCGCGACGTCCTCTCCGCGAACCGCGAACTGCTCTCGGTCCGTGAGAGCGAAGTCCAGCTGCGCACCGTCGTCCACGCCCGCGGCAAGTACGCGGTTCACTTCGATCAGCACGTGAACGGCGTCCCGGTCTATCACGGCCGCTCCTTCGTGCTCCTCTCCGACAGCGGCAACGTCATGGCGATGGGATCCGACTTCTTCCCCGTCACGGATGGGGTGGCAGCCCCGATCCTCACCAGCGAGGACGCACTGGCGGCGGCCGCCGCCTCGCTCGGCGCGTCCATCCG
>BQJX01000172.1 GCA_021604925.1 Gemmatimonadota bacterium | reverse complement strand
TACGGCGTGTACGCGCAGCAGAACTGGGCGTTCCTGGCCAACCTCGCGTTCGGCGTCACCACCACGCACGATCCCAGCAACAACACGCAGATGATCTTTGCGCAGTCCGAGCTCGTGAAGAACGGAACCCTGCTGGGTCCGCGCATCTTCAGCACCGGCACGATCCTCTACGGCGCGGAGAGTGCGTACAAGACGGTGATCGACACCTACGACGACGCGTTGGCCGCGCTGAAACGACGGGCCGCCTGGGGTGCGTTCACGGTGAAGAGCTACAACCAGCCCCGGCGCGAACAGCGCCAGATGGTCGTCAAGGCGGGCCGTGAACTCGGGATGATGGTGGTGCCGGAGGGCGGTTCCGCGCTTCAGCACAACCTCACCCACCTGATCGATGGCCACACCACGCTGGAGCACGCGATTCCCGTGGCGCCGCTCTACGATCCGGCGCTGCGTCTGCTGAGTCGTTTCGGGTCCGGGTACACGCCCACGCTGGTCGTCGGGTATGGCGGACTCTGGGGCGAGAACTACTGGTACCAGAAGACGAACGTGTGGGAGAACGAGCGGCTGATCCGCTTCGTGCCCAAGAGTGTGGTAGAAGCGCGCGCGCGTCGACGGACCATGGCGCCGGACGAGGACTACCACCACTTCGCGTTGGCCAGGAGCGCGGCCGACGTGGTGCATCGCGGGGGCAACGTGCAGGTGGGCGCGCACGGTCAGATGCAGGGACTGGGCGTGCACTGGGAGATGCGCATGTTCGAGCAGGGCGGGATGACGGCCCACGAGGCGCTGCGGGCCGGCACGTGGATGGGCGCGCGGGCGTTGGGAATGGACGGGTCGCTCGGCAGCATTCAACCCGGCCTGCTCGCGGACCTGGTGCTGGTGGACGGAGACCCCAGCGCGGACCTCGCGGTGTCCGAGAACATCTCGCACGTGATGATCAACGGGCGACTCTACGACGCCCGAACCCTGGAACAACGGATCCCCGACCGCCGCCCGCTCCCGCCGGGGCCTCCGCAGCAGGCCCGCAGCGGCGGGCGAAACGTCGGTTGCCTGGAGACGCTGGACGTTCCCTAGGAATCGCGCGTTGCGGCGCCCTGACCGCCGGGAGGGGCCCTGGGCAAGCGCCGCGCCTAGGGGATGATCCGGATTCCCAGATTGAGCGTGGCGCCCGCGCCGGCATTGCGGCCGAACGGGAACACCGTGCCCAGCGTCTCCAACTCCACGGCGGGAACCGGGCGGTACTTGGCTCCCAGCCCCACCTGCGAGTAGTAGTTTCCGCGCGGGTCGCCGATCCAGTCCGGGGCGACTTCCAGCGGCAGGTAGAGTGTCCAGCGCTCCGTAGGAATGAGATTGAGGATGGCCTTGAGCGGCGTGGTCAGCTGGACGTCGCTCGCGCCGCGGTCCCACCGGAGCTGGGTGCCGCCTTCGAAGTACGCGAACAGCTGCTCTCCCAGTTCCTGGTCGAAGAAGATGTGCGTGTTCCAGATCGGGTCGTCCCAGTCCAGGAACGGCCGGGACGCATCGCCTTCCAGATCGGATCCGAGCGGGATCCGCACGCCCGTCTCCACCGACAGCCGTGGGTAGCGACGGAACGGCGTCAGTTCCACCCGCGGCTCCACGGCGCTCAGCGCAGTACG
Organism: Gemmatimonadota bacterium; assembly: GCA_021604925.1. GTDB lineage: Bacteria > ARS69 > ARS69 > ARS69 > ARS69 > BQJX01. The sequence continues at coordinate 4,818 of BQJX01000172.1, read as the reverse complement.
GGACGCGTTCCCGCCGGCGAAGGCGCCATCATCCACCGATCGGAGGACCAGGTCCACGCCGGGGTTCCAGCCGCTGCGGCCCATCGTGACCGCGAGCAGGCCGGTGTAGTAGGTGGCGCGCGCCCCACTGTCGGTGCGCTTGCCGTTGTCATCAAAGAACGCGGTCTGCGTGTACACGTTGTGGAACGTCTGGATCTCCCACTCCCCCGGAGCGAGCAGCGAGGACGGGGTGTACGAGCGGAAGTCCCGCGCGGCCCCCGGCGCGGCCAGCATCAGGGTCACGAGCCCGGCGAGGAAGGTGCGTTGGACGGGGGGTGTGGGCATTCGGATCTCCTGGCGGGGATGCGCGTCTTCAGGATACGGGCCCCGGCCGCTTCTGTGACGGCTTGACCGGTAGGAACACCTCTGATAGCGTGCCTTTTCCGGAAGTGCAACCATCCGCCGCATTCCGGAGATCGCCCATGTCCGCAGCTCGCGCCGTCCTCGCCCTGGAAGATGGCACCGTTTGGGAGGGCACCACCTACGGTGCCGAAGGCCTCGCCGGCGGCGAGGTCGTTTTTCATACCTCCATGACCGGCTACCAGGAAATCCTCACGGATCCCTCCTACCATGGTCAGCTTGTGGCCATGACGGCGCCGCAGATCGGGAACACCGGGGTCAATGAACAGGACGACGAGTCCGGCCGACCCCACGTTCGCGGGTTCATTGCGCGCGAGTTCTCCCGTCGCGTGTCCAACTACCGGGCCACGCGGAGCCTCCACGAATACATGGGCCACCATGGGATCGTGGGGATTCACGACATCGACACGCGGGCGTTGACGCGCCATCTGCGCGAGGCGGGGTGTCAGCGCGGGGTCCTGGTCAGCGGCCGTGAACTTGGCGGCATGGACACGGCGGCGCTGGTGAGCGCGGCCGCCGCGGTTCCCCGGATGCTGGATCTGGATCCGGTCCGCGAAGTGACCACGGCGCGCCGCTACGAGTTCCGGGGCGACTCCGGGGCCGACGAATGGCAACCGGCGGTGCGCGGGATCGGGCAGGGCCCGACCCTCGCGGTTGTGGACTGCGGGACCAAGCGGAACATCCTTCGCAGCTTCCGCGGTCACGGCGCCCGCGTGCTGGTGTTCCCCGCGGACGCCGGCGCCGAAGCGCTTCGCGAGGCGGCCCCGGACGGACTCCTCCTGACCAACGGACCGGGCGATCCCACCACGACCGCCTACGTGGTCGACACCATTCGGGAACTGCTGGGGCAGCTGCCCATGCTCGGGATCTGCCTGGGGCATCAGTTGCTCGCGCTGGCGCTGGGGGCCACGACCTACAAGCTCCCGTTCGGGCATCACGGCGCGAATCATCCCGTCCAGAATCTCGCCACCGGGCGCATCGAGATCACTTCGCAGAACCACAACTACGCCGTGGATGCGGAGTCCGCCGAAGCGGCGGGCTTCGAGATCACGCACCGCAGCCTGTTCGACGGAACGGTGCAGGGAATGCGCCACCGGAAACTGGGCCTGTACTCGGTGCAGTACCATCCGGAAGCGGCCCCCGGCCCGCACGACTCGGCCTACCTGTGGGATGAGTTCCTGGACCTCGTCGGCGGGAGGATTGCGTAGATGCCACGTCGCGACGACATCGACAAGGTGCTGCTGATCGGATCCGGTCCGATCGTCATCGGGCAGGCGTGCGAGTTCGACTATTCGGGAACGCAGGCGTGCAAGGCGCTGCGCGAGGACGGCTACGAGGTCGTGCTGGTGAACTCGAATCCGGCCACGATCATGACCGACCCTGACATCGCGGACCGAACCTACGTGGAACCCATCACCGCGGAGGTGCTGGAGCGGATCATCGCGCGCGAACGTCCGGACGTGATCCTGCCCACGCTGGGGGGGCAGACGGCCCTCAACGTGGCCGTGGAACTGGCCGAGAGCGGCGTGCTGGACCGCTACCGGGTCGAGTTGATCGGGGCGAGCCTGGAGACCATCCGCAAGGCCGAGGACCGGGACCTGTTCCAGAAGGCGATGCGCGCGATCGGAATGGACCTCCCGAACGGCGGCATTGCGCGCAATCTCACGGAGGCGCGCGACGTGGCGCGCGAGATCGGCTTTCCGATCATCATTCGCCCGGCATTCACGCTGGGCGGCACCGGCGGTTCCACGGCGTACAACGTGGACGAGCTGGAGGAGTTCGTGGCCGCCGCGCTGGCCGCGTCGCCGATCGGGGAGACGTTGATCGAGGAATCGATCGCGGGCTGGAAGGAGTTCGAGCTGGAGGTGGTCCGCGACCGCAACGACAACGTGGTGATCGTGTGCTCCATCGAGAACATCGATCCGATGGGTGTGCACACCGGCGACTCCGTGACCGTGGCCCCGGCGCAGACGCTGACCGACCGCGAGTACCAGCGGATGCGGGATGCGGCCATCGCGATCATCCGCGAGATCGGGGTGGAGACGGGCGGCTGCAACGCCCAGTTCGCCGTGAATCCGGAGGACGGCCGCTTGGTCGTCATCGAAGTGAACCCGCGCGTCTCCCGGTCGTCCGCGCTGGCGTCCAAGGCCACCGGCTTTCCCATCGCCAAGGTCGCGGCCAAGCTGGCCGTGGGTTACACGCTCGACGAGATCCGCAACGACATCACCCGGGTGACCCCGGCGTCGTTCGAGCCCACGCTGGACTACGTGGTGGTCAAGATCCCGCGCTGGAACTTCGAGAAGTTCCCCGGCGTGGACGAGCGACTCGGAACCCAGATGAAGTCCGTGGGCGAGGCGATGTCGATCGGCGGCACGTTCAAGGAGGCGTACCAGAAGGCGCTGCGCTCCCTGGAAGTGGGGCGGCTGGGCCTGGGCGCGGACGGTCGCGACGACGTGGACCTGAGCACACTGGATGACGCGCAACGGGACGCGCACCGTGAGGCCGTGATCGCCCGGCTGCGAATGCCGCACTGGGATCACCCGTTCCGGCTGCGCGAGGCGTTCCTGCTGGGCGTTCCCTTCGACACGATCTTCGAGCTGACGAAGATCGATCCGTGGTTCCTGGATCAGATCCAGCAGATCGTGGAGATCGAGGAGGAGCTCCGGGAAAGCGCGCGGGGCGGGGAACCGGTCACGACAGCGCTGCTGCGACGCGCCAAGCGCGCCGGCTTCTCGGACGCGCAACTCGGGCATCTGCTGGGCCTGGAGGAGTTCGATGCGCGCCTGCTGCGGATCGAGCGCGGAGTCGTGCCGGTGATGAAGACGGTGGATACCTGTGCGGCCGAGTTCGCGGCGGATACGCCCTACCACTACTCCACGTATCACGGCACCGAGACGGAAGTGCGCCCGTCCACCCGGCGCAAGGTGCTGATTCTCGGGGGCGGCCCGAACCGCATCGGGCAGGGCATCGAGTTCGACTACTGCTGCGTGCACGCGGTGCAGGCGCTCTCGGAAGCGGGGTGGGAGACCATCCTGCTGAACTCGAATCCGGAGACCGTGTCCACGGACTACGACACGTCGGACCGGCTGTACTTCGAGCCGCTCACGCTGGAAGACATTCTCAACGTGGTGGAAGTGGAGCAACCCGACGGCGTGCTGGTGCAGTTCGGCGGGCAGACCCCGCTCAAGCTGGCGCTGGCGCTGCGTCAGGCCGGGGTTACCGTGTTCGGAACGTCGCCGGCCGCGATCGATCGCGCCGAGGATCGCGAGAAGTTCCTGGAGCTGGCCGAGAAGGTGGGGCTCACGTTGCCGCCCGGCGGCACGGCGCTCTCGCTGGAGCAGGGCCAGGCGATCGCCGAGCGGGTGGGCTTTCCTCTGCTGGTGCGACCTTCGTACGTCCTGGGCGGTCGCGCCATGCGGATCGTGTACGACGGTCCCGCGTTGGACGAGTACCTCGCCGCCGCGTTCCGCGCGTCGCCTGATCATCCGGTCCAGATCGATCGGTTCGTGGAGGACGCGTTCGAGTTCGACGTGGACGCGGTGGCGGACGGCGAGCGCTGCGTGATCGGCGGAATCATGCAGCACATCGAGGAGGCCGGGATCCACTCCGGCGACTCGGCCTGCGTGCTGCCGCCGTACCGGATCCGGAAGGCGGACCTGGAGACCATGCGTCGCCAGATGCGCGATGTGGCCCGGGAGCTGGGCGTCCGCGGACTGCTGAATGCGCAGTTCGCCGTGCAGGACGACGTGGTCTACATGCTGGAAGTGAACCCTCGCGCGTCGCGCACGGTCCCGTTCGTGTCCAAGGCGATCGGTCGCCCGTTGGCCAAGATCGCGGCGCGCGTCATGGCCGGCGAATCGCTCGAAGAGATCGGGTTCACGGAGGAGCCCAAGGTGGCGCACATCTCCGTGAAGGAGGCCGTCCTGCCCTTTGCGAAGTTCGCCGGTGCCGATCCGTTCCTGGGTCCCGAGATGAAGTCGACGGGCGAGGTCATGGGGATCGCGCAGACGTTCGGCGAGGCGTTCGCCAAGAGCCAGATGGCCGCGGGCGACGCCATTCCCATGGCCGGGCGCGCGTTCCTGTCGGTCAACGACCCGGATCACGCGGGCATCGTGCCCATTGCGGTGGAGCTGAGCCGGCTCAAGTTCCGCCTCTGCGGGACCCGGGGCACGGCGCTGTCCCTGGAGCAGGCCGGTCTCGTCTGCGAGACGGTGCCCAAGCTGGGCGAAGGGCGGCCGCACGTGGTCGATCGCATTGCGAACGGCGACATCGATCTCGTGATCGCTACGCCGCTGGGAAAGAGCTCCCGTGCGGACGAGGCGGAGATCCGGCGGGCGGCGATCCGCAAGGGAGTCACCGTGCTGTCCACGCTGTCCGCGGCGGCCGCGGCCGTGCGGGCCATTCGGGCGCTGTCCGATC
>BQJX01000171.1 GCA_021604925.1 Gemmatimonadota bacterium | reverse complement strand
AGTCTCTCCGGCTGGTTCGATGGCCGCGACCTCACCGCGTCCACGTCCAAGGGTGACCGCGCGAGAGCGGCCGGCCGCCTGTCGTTTTCGGGGACCGCCCGTGAGCCGGTCGTGAACGGCAAGCTGGAGGTCAGCCAGGCGAGCCTGGTGATTCCCCAGCCGCCGCGCGCGCTGCACTCCGTGGAGGGAGATGCGTTGCTCTGGAAGGACCGACCGGACACCGCCATCGTGATCACGGAAGCGGCTCCGTCCGCGGCCGCCACCGTGGAGGCGATTCGCCTCGGAGTCGAGGTGGCCATCCCGGGGGCGTGTTGGATCCGTGGCCGCGGACTGGATGCGGAGATGGCCGGCGACCTGGCCCTCGTGCTTCACCAGGGGCGCCCGCGCGTGGAGGGTTCGCTGCGCGCCGTCCGGGGGACCTTCTCGTTCGTGGGTAGCCGTTTCACCGTCGAGCGAGGAGTGGCCACCTTCTACGGGACGGAGGAGCCCGACCCGAATCTGGACATCCTCCTCTCCCACCAGAAGGGCGACGTCCGCGCGCTGGTCCGCGTGACCGGACGCGCCAGTTCCCCGTCCATTGATCTGACTTCCGAGCCGCCGATGGAAGAGGCCGACATCCTGGCGCATCTCCTGTTCGGCCGTGCGAGTTCCGACCTCGACCGCGAGCAAACGGGGTTCCTGCAGACCCAGGCCACCGCAGCGGTGAAGATGTTCGCGATCCCGGGTCTCGAGCGGGAACTGACGTCCCGCCTCGGCGTGGATCTGATTCGCCTGGACCAGCGGGAAGGGACGCCCGACGAGATGTCCGTGGTGGTGGGAAAGTACCTGAGCCCCCGAACCCTGTTGAAGTACGATCAGGCGCTGGACCGCGGGGACGACTTTTCCATCAATCTGGAGTACTGGATCTCGCGACACGTTCGGCTGGAAGCCAAGACCAGCCGACAGACGCAGTCCGGGGTCCGGATGAACTGGTCCAGCGACTACTAGGAGTGGGTCACGCGAACGGGAATCGGTTCCGTCTGCGACCCGGCGTAGACGGACACATGCGGGAACGGAATCTCGACCCCGGCCGCATCGAACGCCACCTTGATGTCCCGCCAGAGCGAATTGCGCATTTCCAGGAAGTTCTCCCGCTTGGTCCAGACCGAGAACTGCATCTCGAGGGCGGAGTCCCCGAACGCACTGATGATGAAGAGCGGTTTGGGCTCGTCCAGACAGAGCGGGTTCAGGTCCGCAACCTCATACAGGATCTCCTCCACCCGGGCCAGATCTTCGCGGTACGCAACGCCGATCTTGAGGTCCGCACGTCGAATCGGGAAGTGCGTCATGTTCGTCACGCGCGACTTGATGATGCTCTCGTTCGGCACGCGCACGTAGAGATTGTCGAAGGTGCGGAGCTTGACGGACAGGAGATCGATGGACAGCACCTCGCCGGTCACGGCGTCCACCGTGATCACGTCGCCGATCACGAAAGGGCGCTCCGCGATGAGGAACAACCCGCTGATCAGGTTGGACGCGGACGTCTGCGAAGCGAAGCCCAGCGCCACCGTGAGAACGCCGGCCGCGCCGAGCAACACGCCCAGGTGGAAGCCGAGCTGGTGGAGCGTGGTGGCCACGACCAGCCCGAAGAGCGCGTAGAACGTGAACCGCCGGACCAGGATGGCTTCCTGCCGGCGCAGCCGGCCTTCCAGGACCCGGCCCATGGCGGCGGCGGCCAGACGCGCGAGCAGCATCCCGACCACCAGCACCGCGAGCGCCCGCAGAACCGCGAAGACACGTTCGATGCCGATGAGACCCTCGATCGAAGATCCGGCGAACCAGTCGCTCAAAACTCCACTCCCCTGTCGCGGCGCAGCAGACTCGCGAACGACCGCAGGAGCACGCCCTTCTGGGGCTGGCGTCGCGGTCCGGTGAGCTTCTTGGCTCCGTGTGCTTCGCGGGGCGCGCCCCGTCCCAGCTTGACCTCCGCGTGCTCTCCATCGGCGTCGCGGATCAGCGTCATGGACTCGGTCCAGAGCTGGCCGTCCTCGGAACCATAGAGGCTGAGCAGCGGGACCGGAAGCGTCAACCGCGTCAACGCCAGCTGGGTGCTCGCACGATTGCGGATCTTCACGACGGAGATCGCACGGTGCGGGCGACGAACCACGTCCTCCAGTCGGAACCGGACCTTCACGCGGGCCGAGTAGCACAGCTCCCCGACCAGCGTGGACGGTCCGAACCAGGTGTCACTGGGTCGGCGAAACGGGATCTCGTAGAGCAGCGCGGGCGAAGCCCCGGTCCGAACCTGGAGCCAGAGTCCGGTGGAAACGAACAGCGAGATCTCTTCGCCCGGCGGCACAAAGAGCTCGCGATCGGACTTCACCACCACGAGTCGGTCGGGACAGGCCGGGCCCAGCTCCAGGGTCGGATGAGCTTCCCGAAACCCGAACTGGATGTTCTCGGCGGATTCGTCGGGTTCGGCGGGAGAGGGAGCGGCCACATTGAGATGTTCGTCCGAGTGGTCGCCCGCCGCCATGCTCGCGAAGCGCCACTCCTGCTGCAGTCGTCGGGCCCAGAAGCGAAGCGGGCCGATTTCCCAGTAGCGGGTGCCGCCTTCTTCGAGCGAGTACTCACCCCACCATTGCTGCGACACTGCTCCCCCCGACGTGGATCAATCGGCGGGGATCTTCGCATGATTCTCGCGGTGGAGCCACCGCATTGCCGGTGCCGTTACCGCTTGGGGCGCGGCGGCGGGCCCTTCCACCCGAACCGCCTCGCGGGGTCCTCGCTGGTAGGACGGCGCGGCGGTTCCGTGCCGGGTGGTCCCGCGCCCGGCGGGTCCGGCGCAGGCGCTGGCTTCCGCGGGTCGGGCCCGGAGGGGAGCGCGCCCCTGCTCCCCTTCTCCTCGTTTGGCTTCACGATCTCAACTCCCGGTGGCGAGTGCGGGCGGTCGCCCGTCGACCCGACGCCGCGACCGCGCTCCTTCCCACGCAAGGTCGATGCCAAGTGCCCGTCGCATCTGCGGACCGCGAAACCCGCGCAGGAACGGCCTCCGGGCCGCGCAAGCCTGGCGCCGACGCTTCCCAGCCGATGCTTTCGGAAGTACGATGTCCCCCCTTCAGAGGGAGAGCCTCCGATGTTGGTGAGAGTCCTGGCGGGTCTCGACGATCCGGAAGAGCAGCGGCGCATCAAGGACGCGCTGCTGGGTCCCGGCGTCCTGATCTCCACTCTGGAACCGGGCGGGTCGCTCTGGGAGTGCCTGGCCGGATCGCCGCTGGATCTGATTCTCCTGAACGAGACCACGTTGCCCGAGCCGGCCCTGGACTCGATCCGTGCGGTCGGGGAACTGCCGGGCAGCCCGGACATTCTCCTGATGCTGAATCACGCCGACGCGGAAACGTGCGCCCGCTACCAGGCCGCCGGGGTCCTCACCGTCCTGGATCCCGAACTTTCCGACGGCTCGCTTCGTGACTCGCTCGCGACGATCGTCGAACGCCGCCGGGTGGCGTCCGAGCAGCACCAGTTGGCAACCCAGGAGGAGTACCGGCTCGGCGACTTCGTGACGTCGAGTCCGGCGATGCAGTCGCTGATCGCCGTGGCACGGCGCGTGGCCACTTCCGACACCACGTTGCTGATTCTCGGCGAGACGGGCGTGGGCAAGGAGTGGCTCGCACGCGCCATTCATACGGGGGGCGAACGCGCGGCCGGCCCCTTCGTGGCGGTGAACTGCGCAGCCATTCCCGAGGCGCTCTTCGAGAGCCAGCTGTTCGGCCACAAGCGCGGGGCGTTCACCGGCGCCAATCGCGACCATCGCGGCCACTTCGAACTCGCGCATCGCGGCACCATCTTCCTGGACGAGATCGGGGACATGCCGACCCACGTACAGGTCAAGCTCTTGCGCGTCCTCCAGGAACGGAACATCCAACCGGTCGGCGCCGAGGACACGATCGAGGTCGACACCCGCGTGATGGCCGCCACCAACCGCGATCCGAAAGAGGACATCGAAGAGGGGCGGCTTCGCGAGGACCTCTACTATCGATTGGCAGTCGTCACGATGACATCCCCCGCCCTCCGCGAGCGACGCGAGGACATCCCCGATCTGGTGGAGAACCACTTCGAGATCTTCCGGATCAAGCTCCGCCGACGCCTCTACGGAATCACGCGCGAGGCGATGGAGGCACTGGTCGCCTACGATTGGCCGGGAAACGTGCGCGAGCTGATCAACGTGATGGAACGCGCCGTCCTGCTGTGTCCGGGCGAAGAGATCACCCTGCGGGATCTCCCGGAGACGGTGGCGTCCCGCCGCGGCGCCGCCGGCTTCCTCCTCGACGAGGGCGGAGGCGCCGCCGGGCTGGAGCGCTGGCTGGAGAAGCCGCTGCGGGAGGCCCGCAGGGAGATCGCACTGGCGTTCGAGCGGCGCTACCTGACCGAGGTGTTGAAGCGCCACCAGGGCCGGATTGCCGACACCGCCCAGCACGCCGGCATGACCCCGCGATCCCTGTTCGACCGCATGCAGCAACTCGGGCTCCGGAAAGAGGACTTCAAGGGCTGACAGGAGCCCTTCCCTCCGACAGATCCGGAGGGATTCCCTCCGAAACAGCTGCCTGCGACCTTCGGCGCGGCCACGCCGCCCCTTCCTCGACTGTCACGAATCGCGTTTCATCGCAATGGATTGCGCGGCACGGCGACGTTTGCCGAGTCCTTTGGCACCGCCCTTGCGGGGACTCTAGGCGGCGGGTCTCGGAAGCAGGCTCGCGGACAGCTGGGTTTCCCCTCGCAGCCCCTCCCGCCCCGTGCGGACCGCTGCGAACACTCCTGGAGATTTCGATGATGCCAGTATCACTGCGTACCTTTGGCGGGACGGTCGGTGCCCTCGTGGCCCTTGCCTGCGTGCTGGGCGCGTCGGCTTGGCCCCTGTCCGCGCGGGCCGCGGGGATCGAAGGCATCAGCTACACGCTGACCCCTTCCTACGAGATCGTGCGCTGGGGCGATGAACTCGGCCTGAAGGATACGGAACTCTGGGGCGGTCGTTCGTCGATCAACTTCGGGAAGTACGTGAGCCTGCAGGGCTACTACATGCTCCGCGATGGCGTGAGGACCGACCTGGGTTCGGTCTCGCTGGCGGACTCCGCCGGAGCGCCGCTCGTCGACCAGGACGTGGATCTGCGCAACTACGGAACCGACGTGGTGATGAACCTCGGCCGCGGATCCACCGTCCCGTTTCTCAAGGCGGGCGCCGGAGTGCTTCACCTGAAGACCGCGGACGGCGACCAGACCGATCAGATCAACCTGAAGCTCGGCGGTGGGTTCCGCTTCGGGATCGACCGCCTCCAGGCCGTGATCTACGCCGAGGACTCGGCCATGCGCCTCAACCGGTACGATCTGGCCGCGAACAGCGACACGGATCCGGGATTCCCCTCCGATCCCGACGCGGACCGGATGCGGCACAGCCTGACCGTCGGCGCGGGCGTGGACTTCGCTCTCGGTGGATACTCCAGCGACAGCCTGACCGAGATCGACCGCGCCGTCGCCGAGCGATTCCGCTCCGGCCTCCGCGGAGTCTCGGTGCCGGTCGAGCCGTTCGTGGGTTCGCTCCGCTACGACGACAAGGTGGGCCTTTCCGCGCAGGACTTCGTCGGGATCCGAACCGGACTCGACTTCGGACCGTTCTTCGGGCTGCGCGGCTACTACTGGAGGGGCGTGACCCACGAGTTCGACGACACGGACCCCATCCACAGCTACGGCGGCGAGGCCCAGTTCAACCTCAACGCCGGCCAGGGCGGCATTCCCTACGTGATCGTCGGTGCGGGCCAGCTGGACTTCGGCGACGACTTCACCGATGGCACGGGCGCCGGACGCGACGACCGAACGATGCTGATCGTCGGCGGCGGCCTGTCGTTCACGCTGGGCGATCGGATCAAGCTCGACGTGTCCGCCCGGGACTACCTCTTCAGTCAGGGCGAACTCGAGGACGTGTCGAGCACGGATCAACTGACGAACAACATCGCACTGGCCGTTGGCGCGCGCTTCTCGTTCGGTGCCGGCTACGACCGGACCGGCCGCCCGCTGCCGTCGTCGACGGAGCCGAGCGTGGGCCCCGGCGTGGAGACGCGTACCGTGGCCTCGACGGGCGAGACCACTCCGGACGCCGACTCCACCGCCACCCAGCCGCCCGTCATCGTGGAGACGACGAACTTCCACGGCGAACGGCACGTGACCATTCCGGTCCCGACCGAGGGCGAGATCTACGTCCGCTACGGCCGCCCGGGAGGCGTGGAGATCGAATCGCGTTTTGAGGGACGCGACATGTCCGAAGGGATGACTCCGGCGCTGCCGCTTCCGGGCGCCGAGGTCGGCAGCGTCGCGGTCGACAGCGCCGCGACGACGGCCTCCCCCACGCCGACACCGACGCCGGGTCTCACGTCGGGGCTGACGCCGGGCGCCACATCGGGGCTGACTCCGGGCCTCACTCCGCCCGC
>BQJX01000170.1 GCA_021604925.1 Gemmatimonadota bacterium | reverse complement strand
TTTGGCGACCCGGCGGCGGGTTCCTCGATCACGGCGGGATTCGGGAGCGATCCGGCGGCGGCCGCGAAGGACGTGGACGAAGAGCCGATCTTCAGCGCCACGATCGACGATGTGTCCGGCGGCGTGCAGATCCTGAGCGGTCCGCGCATCTCGAACCGCGGCGGCATCGGCTCGCCGAACAACGGCCTGCTCATCAACACGAGCTACGCGATCGGGCCGCAGTTCTACACGCCGACCAACCCGATCTCGGCAACCGTGACCTACACGCTGGCGACTCCGTAAGCCTTGCGGAACCGTCGGCACCTACGCGCCTGGGGGTTCGGGTCCGCTCCTGCGAACCCGGCCCCCGGTGTGCCGGCCGCCACCGCTCCGGCGGGCCGGGCCGTGGCCCCGATCCGGGCGCGCGTGGGCCTGGCAGCGCTGCTGCTTGCGTTGCTGGGTCCGGCGGCGACGTCCGCGCAGGAGGAGATCGTGCTCGTGCTGCGGGAACCGGTCGCGGGATCCGTTGGAGAGCAGCGCTTCCGGGTGGAACTGAATCGCGGCCGGCTGGAGGAACTTCCCCGGGAGCCGGAGAGCGCGGCGCCACCGCCGCCCGGGCCGGTCCCGCTGGCGATCCTGAATGTGGGCGAGCTCTCCCCGTTGCGCAGTCAGGAGTACGGGACGCGCACCGTGAACATCCGGATCGTCTCGCCGTGGGGCTTCTTTCCTCCCTATGAGCTGTCGGCGCGGGCGCTGACCCCGTCGGATCCGGGCCCGGGGAATCTCAGCGCCGCGGACTTCGGCTTCGGGCTGCGGGTGAACAACGTGCGGTCGCTGAACATCAATCCGCTCTACGACTACGACCCTTCAACCGTGGCCAAGAACATCGACGGAGAGCCGATGTTCCTGGGGACGATCGAATCGCTCGGTCTCGGATTGCCGCGGACCCCGTTGTACCGAACGACCCAGTGGCAGCGGGGACGCACGCACGTGGTGCGGCTCACGTTTGCCGTGGGACCCCAGTTCTTCACGCCCACGAACTCGGAGATCGTCTCCATCGAGATCGCAGTGGCCACCGTATGAGGATGGGACCGATGAAACGAACGCTTGCCCGCCGGGGTTGCTGCGCTGCCGCGCTCTTCGTCGCGACCGTGCTTGCCGGAACGGGTCCGGTGCACGCCGGCGAGGTGTCCATCACGCCCAGCAACTTCGAGCTGGTGGTGCACCCCGGTGAAGACCACACCGAAGTGGTGTACATCCGCTACGGGAAGGACGGCCCCGCCGACACGCAGCCGCTGCGCATGGTGCTGTCCACCGAGGACTGGGACATGAACGAGGCGGGGCAGCTCCGCTTCGAGGCGGAGGAGGAGCTGACGGGCAGCGCCCGGCCGTGGATCGTGTTCTCCCCCGGCGAAGCCGAGGTGCGACCGGGCGAGACGCTCGTCACGCGCGTGTCGGTCATCGTTCCGGAGGATGCCGCGCCCGGCGAGTACCGGGCCGCGCTGCTGGCCCAGCCGCGGGTGCCGTACCGCGAGTTGAAGGAAGGCGAACGACGTCTGGATCTGCACTGCCGGCTGGCGTCGATCGTGTACGTGACGGTGCCGCCGGTCACGCGGGGCGTGGACCTGGAGGGACTGCGGGTGGCGCGCGCCGAGGACCGCTGGATCGTGGTTCCGCGTCTCATCAACACCGGACAGGTGACGGTGCGGGTGCACGACTCCTTCGAGATCCTGTCGCTCGACACCGGGATCGAGTGCGAGCGGACCGTGCAGGAATCCGGAGTGGTGCTGCCCGGGAAGTCGCGCGAGCTCGTGCAGTGGTTGCCGTGCCGGCTGCCGCAGGGTCGTTACAGCCTCGTGTACCGGGCCGATCTGGGGACGGACCTTCCCGTGCTCGAGGGGCAGACCACGTTCGAGATCCCGGCGAACGGATCCGGGCCGGCCATCGCCACCGCCGAACCGTAGGGTGGGGAGCGGCCGCGCGGCCGCGATGGGTTGTGCCGGGCCAGGACCCGACGCCGGTTCGCGGAGACGCCGGCTCGGGGTCCTGGCCCGTGGTGTGTGATGCCGCCTCGCCGGGCGTGCGCGCCCTGGGCTACGTGCGCTAGTTCGCTTCTGCGTCCTTCGTGAGCCCGCGGTGCACCATGAACACGAGCGTGGGCGGATCGATGAAGCCGGTTCCCCAGGACTCGTCCCATTCCGCCGTGGGCTTGGCCGCCTGGATCTCTTCCAGCGACCGGCCCTCGGCGATCGCGGTCCGGATGCGTTCCGTGATTCGCCCGAGCACGTCCATGTACTCGCGCAGACCGGCGGCGTTCGACACGGGACCGTGACCGGGAATGATCACCGTGTCCTCGTCCGAGAGTTCCAGGATGCGCTCGCACGCCGCGAGCACCCCGTCCGCGTGCCCGCCCACGCCCGTATCGATCAGCGGGTACTTGCCCGCAAAGAAGAGATCGCCGGCGTGGATCACGTTCGCGTTCCGGAAGTGCACCACGCAGTCGCCGGCGGTGTGGGCCGGATCCACGTGGAACACATGCACGTCGTCGCCGTTCAGGTGGAACGTCATCCCCTCGGTGAACGTGAGGATGGGCCACCCCTGGTTCGGCACGGGCTGCCGGATCTGCTCCCACGCTTCGTTGAACGTCTCCACCATCATGGTGGCGCGCGTGGTCTCGTGAGCCACGATGATGCTGCCGAGTTCCGCCAGGTTCACGTTGCCGCCGACATGGTCCCCGTGGAAGTGCGTGTTCAGGACGAAGCGCGGCGTGCCGTCGCTGCCCAGCTCCACCAGCTTGGCCAGGATGCGCTCGGTCAGCGGCGGGAACTGATCGTCGATCAGGAACGTGCCGTCGTCGCCGATCGAGGCGCCCATGTTTCCGCCCGCGCCGAACAGCACCCACAGTCCCTCCCCGACGGACTCCGCTTCGATCTTCACGTCTTCCAGCTGGGCGAAGGCGGCGGTGGCCGTGAGCAGGAACAGGCCCGCCGTCGCCAGGGATCGGGCCAGGCGGGACCGGCCATGTCGGCCCGGTCGGCGGTTCGGGAAGGGCCGTTCGGCCCGCTCGTGCGGCAAATGGATCAGCATGCTCCACCTCGGTTCCGGGTTCGTCAGACGGCGTGACGGCAATGTAACCTATGGGTTACACGGCGTCAAGCGATTCGGGGAGAGGAGCCGATGACGTTCGGCCCCCGGGCCGCGGCCGGGCCGCGAGCGGGACGGCCGAGCTGGAGACGAGGCGCCGAGGGGCTGCGGCCGGGGGGCCGCGGTCCCGCCGGATCAGCCGATCTGGGAAGTCATCTGGAGGAACTTGTTCGTGAGTCGACGGACGTGGGGCCGCAGCTGGTAGACGAGCTGGAAGAACGCGGACGGGTCCACCGTCTTCCACAGGTTCTCCGGCACTTCGTATTCGGCCAGAACCGACTCGAGGTGGCATTCCACCTGGTGGGGGAACACTTCCGCCACCACCTCCGCGGGGTCGCGCCCCTGGTTGGCGGCCACCGCCTCGTCGAGCTTCTTGAACAGTCGCGAGAACGGATGGTGCGCCTCCGAGTACGGATAGGAGTAGACGCCGTTCGCCGCGATGTTCGCCAGCGCCACGAGCCGCAGCAACGGACCGGAGGAACGTCGCACCATGTGGTGCTGCGTGATTACCTCCTGGACGATCGGCGACAGTCCCCAGCGACGGGCAATGCGACCCCCGATGATCTGGTGATCCAGATCGTTCATCAGCGCCCGCTCGATCTGGCGTGGAGACTCGGCCCAGATCCTGTTCTCCTGGTCCGCTTCCGTCACGCCCGCCTCCACGATCGGATCGACCAACCCCAGACAGTCTTCGAAGCAGAGCGCAATCGTAACCTTGCCGATGTCGTGCAGCAGCCCGGACGTGAACGCGTCTCCATCCTTCGGAAGATCGAAGTGTTTCCACATCTCCAGCGAGCGCAGCGCCTTCTTCTGGCCGTCTTCCAGGTTCAGTCGCGCGTACTCCGTCTTCTCCTGGGGCGCCTGCTCCGCGACCACGGCCGGCAGCGACAGGATCTTCGCGAAGAAGCCGGTGGCCACCGAGTGCCGCCAGAACTGGTTGATCCGCGCCTGCTCCACGTTGCGGAACAGCCGTTGCACGGTACACGCCAGCACCACCTCGCGAATGGTGCGCGCGCTGGCCAGGGCAACGGCCTGATCAATCGTGGTGATCCGGGAGCGGAAGCTGTAGTGCGCGCTGTTCAGCAGATTCAGGATCACGGTCTTCATGGGCACGTCGGAGTTGATCGCCTCCGCCCACTTCTTGGGATGGTCCAGGTCATCCAGGGCGGCGACGCGGTTCTGCGTCTCGGGGAGCGACGGGAACATCGTGACCGATTCCAGTCGCTTGTCGAGATGCTCGGCGCGCTGCTCCGGCGTCATGGAAGCGATGTCCTCGTGCGCACCGATCCCCGCAATCACGTGATCGCGGACGATCGGCTCCCAGAACGCCTCGTTGGCCTCGCCCGAAGACACCACCGTCACTCCCAGGTCCACGAGGTTCTTCAACAGTCGCTTGGTCTGCGCGGGGCTCTCGGCCAGCGGGGTCTTGCCCATGACGAGTACGCTCTTGATCTCGCGGCCGATCAGTCGCGCCACCATGTCCTGCTTGCCGTTCAATCCGGGGCCCACCAGGATCAGGGAGATCCGCTTGCGCATCTTCCGGAGCGCCAGGGCGAGTTTGGCGTAGTCATCGCAGATCACGTACTGGACCTGCCGGTCCCCCGGAAGGGACTCGTTCTCCGCCCGGAGGAGCTTCACCAGATCCTGCAGATAGGGATGCGGGGCCACCCGGTCGCCGATGAGGACCAGCGCTGCTTCGGGGACTACGGCCGTCCGTGCCATGCTTGCCTCGAGTGAAGGGGCCCACGGGGCCACCCAGCCGAAGTGCCAGGGATGGCAGGCGAAGACCCCGTCCTCTGTCTTCGGCCCGGGATGCTGGACTGTTTAGCTGAGCGTTGCCCGCGGGCGCGATCTAGGGGAAGACGCGCCGTTTCACCGGGCGAGCGAGGGGGCGAACCGGAATCTCGATCCGCTCTGGATCCCGATCCACGGGCACCAGAACGGTCCAGGGGCCCGCCGCCGTATCGCCATCGCGGAGGGAGCCGGGATCCACGGAGATCTCGTGGGTTCCCGGCGGAAGGTCGGAGAGGCGGAACCGGCCCTGGGGATCCGACAGCGTATCCGAGCGCCCCGAAACCACCAGGTGAACGTCCGGCACCCCCGGTTCCTCCGGATCGCGGTGGCCGTCGCCATCCAGATCGTGGAACACGGTGCCGGCCACGCGTCGATTCACGCAGGTCCGGTAGTCCACCACCGCGGTCTTGAACGCCGGCACGAGGACCCGCCGCTCGATGTCGTCGAGCAGGGAGAGATCCGCCCGGACCGTCTCCGGTGAGATCACGAGCCGATGCTTGCCGGTCCGCACCGCGGCAAACGAGTAGTGGCCGTCGGCGTCCGTGAGCGTTCGGGTGAGGCCGCCGTCCAGCACGATCTCCGCGCCGCGCAGCGGGCGATCGGTGTCGTCGAACGTGCCGTTGTCGTTGCGGTCCAGGTAGACGCGCCCCTCGATGCGGGAGACGTGGCGGTCGATCGATCCCCGGATTCCGGCGCCGCGCTGCCCCCCCGCTTCGGGGAACAGGAAACGGCCGCGCCACTGGGTGCGGGTGGAGTAGGTCGTGGGCTGCTCATCCCACGAGACATCCACCCCGTGACCGGGGAAGAAGTCCCACGAGAGACGGACGTCCGCCAGGAACGCGTTCGTGCCTTCGGGGGCCACGCGCGACCAGTGACCACCCACGCTGGCGCGAAGTCGGCGGGCGCCCAGGAACGACCGGGACCAGTCCGCCGAGACGCCCTCCAGCGCGAGATCCTGCCACGAAGTGGACAGTTGCCCGGTCCCCTGCGACGTGCGGGCCAGCGCGCCCAAGTTCATGGCCCACGGCGATTCGCCCCCCGTTTCCTGCCGCACCACCTGGTACCACTGGCCGTGCGCCCATCGCCCGCGAACGTCGAACGACCACTGGTTGCCGAGGGCGAGATCCGTTCCCGTGGTCTGCTGGAAGGAGATCCCGAACGAATCCACGTAGGGGTGCCTGGGTTGGACCGAGATCGACTCCGTCGAGAACTGATCGAAGCGTCCTCCGTCGTCGTAGCGCTGGTGCGCCGAGTGCGACGTGGAGAACGACAGCCAGGGCTTCATCTGCACGCGCGAACCGAACTGCGCGAATCGGGAGTTGCGCTCGGCGAAGAACGGCGACAGCAGTTGGAAGTCCCGCTCGTAGCGACCGATGCGACCGTTCAGGTTGAGCCGGCGGGTGGCAAACCACTCCGCCTGCAGTTCGGCGGCCAGGCGATGCCGAAGGGTTCGCGCGGGATCCGCGAACAGGCCGCCGGTCGTGCCCACGCGCCAGCGCGACGTGCGCATCCGGTGCTCGAATCCGAGGAGTGCGCCGTTGCCGCCCTGGGC
>BQJX01000169.1 GCA_021604925.1 Gemmatimonadota bacterium | reverse complement strand
CACGCGGGTCCGCTGGGAACGTCGCAACGTGTCGCTGTTGGGCGCCGGTTTGGCGGCGGTGGCGCTGGGCTACGTGCTGCTCTCCCAGGGAGATGTGACCGCCGCCCCGCTGCTTCTCGTGGGTGGCTACTGCGTCCTGATTCCGCTGGCCTTCATCCTCTAGCGTCCCGCGCCGTGTCTGGATGGGCGAATAGCTCAGCTGGTTAGAGCACCTGCTTTACACGCAGGGGGTCGGGGGTTCGAATCCCTCTTTGCCCACCATTTCCTGAAGCCGCATCCAAGAGAGCTCGACTCCTCCTGGACCCTCCCCGGGCCTCCCCCTGCCTTCTGCGCTTCCCCGCGCGAGCCTGAGATCGGGGCCCGGGCGACGGCACTGATATGCAAATAACCTCCAATAGGGTGTGTGGGCGCCTTGTTACGCCATCGGAACGGTGTAGCGCCAAGGCGAGCTGTATGCTACATATGGAATTGCTAAGAGCTAATTCAGGAATGGGGCGCTTCCGAATTCAAGGGGAGGGGATCGGTCCCCGCAACGGTGGGAGGGGGATGGTGATCGGCGACCACCTACGCTCGAAGAAGCAGCGAGTTTCCCGGCTCATTGCGCCGATGAGCGATCTCGTTCCGCTTCCGCAATCTCTGAGTTTGCTGCGCAGCCTGCTGACCGACCCGGTCGTGGAAGTCAGCAAGCTCGTGCCCGTCGTCGAGAAGGATACGGCGCTGACTGCCGCGCTGCTCCGGCTATGCAACTCCGCGCAATTCGGCCTGCAGCGCAAGGTGGGTAGCGTGAAGGAAGGTCTGGTTCTCATCGGGAACGTTCCCTTCCTGAAACTCGCGATCTCTGTGGGGATGACCGGGATCTTTCGGCCGAAGATGCCCGGGTACGGACTCCAGAAGGAGGATCTCTGGGCGCACTGCCTTGCGACGGCGCACGCGGCCTCGGAGATCGTCAAAGGAATCGGACATCCCGAACTGGAGGGGAGGGCGTTTCCGGCCGGCCTCCTCCACGACGTTGGCATGATCGTCCTTGATGAGCCTCTGGTCAGGCACCGGGAACAGGGACGCGCTGTGGAAAACCAGGAGACGCGCGACATGGAGCAAGACGCAACGGGAGTTGACCGGGACGAGGTTGGGGCCGCGCTCGTGGAACTTTGGAAGTTCCCAGAGGCCCTGGTGAACGCGGTTCGGTGGCACCACGACCCTCAGACGTCGAGGGACTTCGGGCCACTGGTCGTCGCGGTTCACGCAGGGGAGCGGATTGCCCGCGCCGCAGGGATCGGGGCCGACGGCGTGACGTCGGATGATCCGCTGGAGTCCCTGGAAGACCTGGGCATTCCGGCTTCGATCTATGAGGATCTCCGTGACCGTTTGCCCACCATCACGAGGAACCTGCAAGGGATCGTCTAGCGTTCCTGTCAGGCGGCCGTGCACCACGCGAAGCCGGCGCGACGCTAGCGAGCACGGCCCCTTCCGAAGACCCGATAGATGGCCGGAAGGACCACGAGCGTGAGGATGTTCGCGGAGATCACGCCACCGACCACCACCGTTGCCAACGGGCGCTGCACTTCCGCCCCGACGCCCGTGTTCACGGCCATGGGGACAAAGCCCAGGCTTGCGACCAGCGTGGTCATCAGGATGGGGCGCAGTCTCACCAGCGCGCTCTCCTCGATTGCCGCGCGCAGATCCATCCCGCTGTCCACCAGACGCCGGATGGTGGAGACCAGGACCAATCCGGCGAGCATCGCGACCCCGGACACCGCCACAAAGCCGACTCCCGCGGATACCGTGAACGGCATGCCGCGCATCCACAGCGAAAGGAGACCGCCGACCGTCGCGAACGGAGCGCCGGTAAAGATGATGAGGGCGTCCCGGAACGTACCGGTGCTCGTGTAGAGCAGGAAGAGGATCAGCGCCAACGCCAGCGGGACGACGATCGTCAGCCGGAGGCGGGCCCGCTCCATGTGTTCGAACTGACCGGCGAACGCTACGAAGTAGCCGGGCGGTAGTTCCACGTCTTCGAGGATCCGATCTCTCGCTTCCTCCACGAAGCTCCCGACGTCGCGGCCGCGCACGTTGCACTGCACGACGATGCGGCGGCGTTGCCACTCCCGCGTGATCGTGGAGGGGCCCTCGACCTGGCGGATCGTCGCCAGTCGTTCCAGCGGAATCCGCTCGCCCGCGGCGGTCGAGACCAGGACCCGGCGGACCGCCTCCACGTCGGTGCGGTATCGGTCCGGGAGTCGAACCACGAGATCGAAGCGCCTCTGGCCTTCGCGAACCTCGCCGACCTGGACCCCGCCGATGGACTCCACGACCTCCAGCACGTGCCGGGCCGAGACTCCGTGCCGCGCCACCGCGTCCTGGTCGACTCGCACCTCGAGCACCGGCTGCCCCGTGATCTGCTCGATGTAGAGATCGGCGCTCCCCTGGATCTCATCGATCACGGCGCCCACCTCGGCGGCCTTCTCCCGGAGCACGTCCAGGTCGTCGCCGAAGATCTTGATGCCCACGTCCGTCCGGATCCCGGCGATCATCTCGTTGACGCGCATCTCGATCGGCTGCGTAAAGATCATCCGCATGCCGGGGAGCCCGGACAACTCCTGACTCATGAGGTCCACCAGGTCGCCCTGGGTCTTGGCCCGCGTCCACTCGCGACGTGGCCTGAGCGTGATGAACACGTCGGAGACCTCGATCCCCATCGGGTCGGTGGCGACTTCGGGAGTTCCGGTCCGCACCCAGGCATGAAGGACCTCGTCCGGGTACTTCTCCATCAGCACCTTCTCCAACTGGCCCCCGTAGCGAACCGACTCCTCCAGCGAAACGCCCGCCAGTCGCACCGTGTTGATCACGATCCCCATCTCCGAGAGCCGGGGAATGAACTCGGACCCGATGCGCGTGGACAGGAGCCCGGCGCCCGCAAGCAGGATCACCGCACCGGCGATGATCGGAGCCGGGCGCGCAAGGGCGGTGCCGAGCACCGGGCGATACAGCCGCTTCATCAGCGACACCAGGCGCGGCTCCCGATGCTCGGCCTTGGGCCGGAGCACCAGGCTGGCGAGAACCGGCATGAGCGTCAACGAGAGCAGGAGGGACCCGCCCAGAGCGAACAGCAGCGTCAGCGCCATGGGCCGGAAGAGTCTCCCCTCGATCCCTTCGAGCGTGAGGACCGGCAGGAAGACGATCGCGATGATCAGCTCGCCGTACATGGTGGGCTTGCGCACCTCGATGGCGGCGTCGCGCACCGTCTCGAGCACGGACCCGCGTTGCTTCGGGTCGGCCAGGCGCCGCACGCTGTTCTCGATCATGATCACCGAGCTGTCCACAATGAGGCCGAAGTCGATGGCCCCCAGACTCATGAGACTGCCGGCGATCCCGAAGCGGAGCATGCCGGTGACGGCAAACAACATGGACAGCGGAATGGCCGCCGCCACGATCAGTCCCGCCCGGAGATTGCCCAGGAACGTGAACAGCACGGCGATGACGAGGAGCGCCCCCTCGAAGAGATTCTCCTTCACGGTGTCCAGCACCTGGTCCACGAGGTCGGTTCGCTCGTACACCGAAGTGACTTCGACCCCTTCGGGCAGGGTCTCGCAAACCTCGGCCAGCCGCTCGCGAAGGAGCCCGGCCACCTCGTGGCTGTTCTCGCCCATCAACATGAACCCAAGACCGAGGACCACCTCGCCTTCCCCGAACGCCGTCACGGCTCCGCGACGGATCTCGTGCCCCTCGCGCACGTCTCCAAGATCACGGATCCGGACCGGCACGCCCTCGTGCGCGGTGACGACGATGTCTTCGAGCTGGCGCAGATCCGTGGTCAACGCCACCCCCTGCACGACCTGCATCTCGCCGGCCTGGACGAGGTAGCCGCCCCCCACGTTCAGGTTGTTCCCTTCGAGCGCACGGAACACGTCGTCCAGTGACAGGTCGTACTTGACCAGTCGCGAGGGCTCCACCAGGACCTGGTACTGCTTGCGCTGGCCGCCCCAGGTGTTCACCTCCGCCACCCCGGGCACGGAGCGCAGGCGCGGTTTGATGACCCAGTCGTGGAGGGTCGTGAGCTCCATGAGCGAGTGGCGATCGCTTCGCACCACGTAGTGGAAGATCTCGCCCAGGCCCGTGGCCACCGGTCCCATCTCGGGGCTGGCGATTCCCTCGGGAAGCTCCACGGTCTGCAGTCGTTCCATGACGAGCTGCCGCGCGAAGTAGATCTCCACGTGCTCCTCGAACGTGACCGTCACGACCGAGAGCCCGAACTTCGAGATGGAGCGGACTTCCTCGAGACCCGGCAGACCGCCGATCGCCTGCTCGATCGGGAACGTGATCTGTTGCTCGACCTCCAGCGGCGACAGCGCCGGCGCCACGGTGTTGATCTGGACGTGAACGGGCGTCGTGTCGGGGAACGCGTCGATCGGCAGATGCAGCAGAGAGCCGACCCCGATCACCGCCATGACGAGAGACAGGACGATGACGAGCACGCGGTGGTCGAGGGACCATGAGATGATCGCGTTCAGCATGGTTGCTCCCTACGCCCCCGGCTGCACTTCGCAGCACCCGGCCCCGACGCTCCCCTTCAGGATCTCGGTCTTGAGCAGGAAGCTCCCCTGGGTCACCACGTTCTCGCCGGGCTGCAGGCCGCGGACAACCTCGTACATGGTGCCCGTGTTCACACCCAGCTGCACCTTGCGGGGCTCGTAGAGGACGTCGGACCGCTTCACGAAGACGACGTTGCAGCAGCCTTCCCACTGAACGGCGTCGATCGGAACGACGACGGCGGGGTAGCGATCGCGCACCTCGATGGAGGCCGTGGCGAACAGGTTGGCCTTGAGCGCTCCGCTCGGGTTCTCCACCTCGGCGCGCGCCTCCAGCGTGCGCGTGCGCGGGTCGACCTCGGACGCAACCCAGGTGATCACGCCGGGGACCGGACTTCCCCGGAGCCCTTCGACCTGAAGGATCACCGGCTGGCCGACCCGGATCTCGTGGAGGTCGGACTCGAAGACATCCAGGAGGGCCCACAGCCGGGACACGTCGGCAACGGCGAAGAGGGGACGCGTCGGGTCGACGACCTCGCCGACCGCTCCGGTTCGCTCCACGACGGTGCCGGAAAAGGGGGCGGAGAGAACGTACTGGGGGCTCGTGTCCTGGCGCTCCGCGACCTGCTCGATCTGGTGCGGAGAGAGGCCCAGTCGGAGGAGGTCCTGTTCCGTCCGGGAGGCGGCGATCCGCCCTTCGGCCAACTCCATCCGCGCGTCCAGAGCGCCGCGCTCGGTGCCGGCTCCCTGGGCGAGGAGACTGGTCTCGCGCGCGTGGTTCTGTTCCCGCAAGTCCAGCGCGGCCAGTGCCTGCAGGTAGGAGGCCTTGGCCACCCCGAGTTCGGAGGAAGTGATCGTGATGAGCGGCTGTCCCGCTTCGACCACATCCCCCGGGTTGGCATGGATTCCCGCCACGATGCCGGGAACCTGGGAGGAGAGGCGGGCGTGCCGGTTGCCGTCGTACGCGAGACGGGCGTTGCACTCCACGACCTTGGTGATCGCCCGGCGCTCCGCCGACGCGAACTCAAGTCCGGCCTGGCGCGAGATGTCGGCGGATTCGAACTGCACGACGAGATCCTGCGTGGTGCAGTAGACGTCCGGAGACCGTTGGCTTCGGGGCAGATCCCGCGCGGGCGTACCGGCTTGCAGCGAAGTCGGGGCCGGACCTTCCAGGGCCGCTCCCTGGCGGGCGGGGTCGAGTTCCGGATTGCAGATGTAGCACTGGGATTCCGGGCGATCATGCCCTGCGCACCAGTCGCCCGTGGCCTGGAAGGCCGGGATGAGGTCCGGATTGCACCGGTAGCAGAAGGCCTCCGGAACGTCGTGCCCCTGGCACCAGCCCAGGGTCTCGACCAGTTCCGGGTTGCAGAACGGGCACTGTGCCTCCGCAATCTGATGCTCCTCGCAGAAGGCAGCGGTCGCCGTGGTTCCCTGGGGTTCCTCGGCGGTGTTCCCGGCGTCGTCCCGCCCACAGGCACCGGCCAGGACGATGATCAGCGGCAGCGCCACGATGAAGATGGTTGTCCGTGACATGAGGGTCTCCTAGTCCTGATAGGGTCCGAGGCCCGCGAGGCCGGAAAGCTCCGCGGTGGCCAGACGGAAGTCTCGTTCGAGTTCGAGCGTGCGAATGCGCACCCGGGCGTAGGCCTGTTGCGCGTCGAGCAATTCCAGGAAGGACAGCGTCCCGGCTTGATAGGCGGCTCGCGCCTGTTGCAGCCCCCGCTCGGCCGCCGGCTCCAGGACGTCCCGGTGAGTGGCCAGTTGGCTCGCGGCCAGGGAACGATCCCGGTTTGCGATCGTAAGTTGGGCGACCAGGTCACTCCGTACGGTCCGCGCCCGCTGCTCCGCCTGGTGCACGCCGGCGAGTGCCTCCTGGACTTCGCCCTGGTTGCGGTTGAACAGCGGGAGTCGGACCCCGATCCCGGCCTCAAAGAAGTCCTGATCCAGATCCATCT
>BQJX01000168.1 GCA_021604925.1 Gemmatimonadota bacterium | reverse complement strand
ATCTCCAAGCGACCGTTCACCCAGCAGGACCTCACGCAGATCGATGGCGTCTGCGACGCGCGCGGCTTCCAGCGGGTCTGGCCGCCCAAGGAGCGCACGCCGCAGGTGGCCATGATCCACGGGTTGCTCACGGCCGGGCCGGCGGCCGCCGCGGCCATGGGCCTGGACCTGTCGCCGCCGAACGACGACCGACCCTTCTTCTTCCAGACGGTTCCCGTGTTCGGCAAGGTGGATCGCGATCTCGTGTCGCGCCTTTCCGTGAACGAGCAGTCGGTGGTGCTGCTGCGCCAGCTGATCCTGGTGGTGGTGATCCTCACGGCCGCGCTCTTCTTCCTGCCGGTCGCGTTCGGCCGCTGCGTGGCGCGCGATGCCGGCTTCTGGTCGGGAAGCGGGTTCTTCGCGTGCATCGGGCTTGCGTTCCTGTTCGTGGAGACGGCGTGGATCCATCGGTTCATTCTGTATCTCGGGCACCCCAGCTACGCCACCACCGTGGTGCTGGCGGCCATGTTGCTGGGCGCGGGAGCCGGGTCGCTGGCGGCGTCCCGCGTGCCCGTCGCGCGGGTGCGATGGCTGCTGCTCCTGCTCCCGGTCCTGGTGATCGCCCTGAACGCACTGGTCGGCGTGGTCTTCACGTCCACGCTGGGGTGGCCGTTCGGAGCCCGCGTGGCCATGAGTCTGGCGCTGTTGCTGCCGCCCGCGTTCCTGATGGGCTTTCCGTTTCCCATGGGCATGTCGTCGTTCGGCGAGAGCCACAAACCGTGGTTCTGGGCCATGAACGGTGCGTTCAGCGTGGTCGCCAGCGTCACGTCGTTGGCGCTGTCCATGCTGGCCGGCTACGAAGTGGTGGCGTATGCGGGTGCGGCGATCTACCTGATCGCGTGGGGATTGTTCTCGCGGCGGAGCGCGGCCGCCACCGCGGCATCGTAGGCGCGGACCCATCGCCCGGCCCGCTCCTTTCGGCGCCCACGTTCGCTGGGTTAGAATCGGAGCGGAGCCGCCGGAACCTCGACCAGGAGATCATCGCCATGTGTCGCAACATCCGAACACTGTTCAACTTTGACCCGCCGGCCACGGACGAGGAAGTCCGCGCCGCGTCGCTGCAGTTCGTCCGCAAGATCAGCGGTTTCGCCAAACCGTCCAAGGCGAACGAAGCCGCGTGCGCGCTGGCCACCGAAGAAGTGGCGGTGGTGGCGCGCCGCCTGCTGGATTCGCTGGTCACGAACGCACCGCCGCGCGACCGCGAAGTAGAGGCGGCCAAGGCCCGCGAACGCTTCCAGCGATCCGGGCGCGGGCGCTAGGCCCCACAGACTTCGGCACTCGGCGCACTCGCGCCGCCCGGTCGCCTATCGGGTCAAGTGGGCGGCATCCTGAAGCGCCGTCACCTGCAGGACCACGCGAATGAGAATCGCATTGGACGCGGCGACCAGGAGTTCCGCTACAACCTCCGCGACCCCCGAGGCGTCGCCCTCCGAACCGAAGACCACCGCGACGGCAAAGCTGAGCAGGAACGACAGCCACCAGAGGTTCACCAGCAGCGCTGCTCGGGAGAAGGCGCCCATCGACGAAACGCGCCCCTCCAGGGGACGCAGATCCTGGCTGCCCCAGAGCGTCTCTCTCATCACCTGGATGGGGCGATAGAGATTCAGGATCGGAATCAGGAAGCCGGCCCAGGTCCACCAGTGGGCGAATCGCAGGTGCTTGACCTGCCCACGTTCCAGATTCCGGTGCGCGCGGTAGAACCAGACGACGAACACGAGCCATCCGATGAACTGCGGAAACTCCAGCCAACCCTCATACCGTGCGTACAGCAGGGAAGACGTCCACGCCAGGATCGCAGCGGTGACCTGCGACAGAATGCCGAGCCCCATCAGCGGAACCACGACCGACGTGAGCCCGCCCAACCGGAGAAGATCGCCCTTTGCGCCCGCCATTGGCGGCTCCTACCGATACATCGACTTGATGCCGGCCCAGCTCTGCGACTCCACGGACACCGGCCCGAGGTTGAGCACCAGCAGGTACGCCGCCAGGACCGGTCCGGTCGGACACCCGCCGACCGCCATGAGGATGTGGGTTGGCGTACCGGCATTCAAGAAGCCGTTCTGCGGCGCCAACGCCAGCGGGATCAGCGTGCCGTCGGGATTGTCGAGGCCGAACTCCACGGCCGCCATTCCCTCGGAAACCGAACACTCCAACCACAGGCTGAGCTCGACGATGCCCTGCGGAAGCGGGCCGGTGTTCTCGTACGGGTCCGTGTCGCTGGCGCTGATCAACCAGCGGTACCCCTCAAGCCCCTCGTTCCGTTGCGGGTCGAATCCGCAGAACGTGCCGACCTCGCACGGTGCACCCTCCGTGGAATAGCCCACATACGAGTTGTCCCAAAGCAACTGGGGCTGGGAGCAGTTCACGGTTGCGTTGATTGCATTGGGGGAATCGACCAGGCAGAGTTCGCCGGCGAACGCACCGGTCGCGAACGACAGCACGACGAACAGGGTCAGTGTCCTGAACATGTTCCTCTTCCGTCCGGCGCCCGTTCAGTCGGGGGGACGCGCGGGAGCGCCTTGCCGCGCTGGCCCAACCCTACCAGATTCCGGGCACCAGATCTTCCGGCGCGACGAAAACCCGGAAACGGTCCTCACCCCGCACTACGGTCCACTCGGCGCTCCGTTCCGGGTCGAAGGACGACTCGCATCGGTCCGGCGCGAGGACCGCGCGACCGTTCACCGCCACCACCCGATCGCCCAGCTCCAGTCCGCCTCGCTCCCCGGCGCCGCCCGGCATCAGGAACACGACTTCCATTCCCGCCGCAGTGGGTTTCCAGCCGACGCCGAACCCTCGCAGCGGCTCCGGCGGGATGGTCACCTGGGGCTCGGAATCGCGCTGGCCACTCGCGCTCGGCTCCGTATCCGCGCTCGCCTGCGCCCTCGCGAGCGCCTCCGCATCCGCGCGCACCTCCGTATCCGCGCCTGCCTCCGCACCCCCGCGCGCATCCGCGCTCGCCTCCGGCGCAAACCGAATCCGATCTCGCGGCCCATCGATCGTGACGACGAAGTGGCGCAGCACTTCGGCTCCGATGAGCGGGATTCCGTCGTCCACCCTGCGCACGATCGGCCTTTCGAAGCGAACCGCGCCCACCACAATGTCGTCGGCCAACCGACCCACTTCCAGGGGCTCCAGGCCGCGGAATCCGGTCAGCACGCCCACGGACGCCGGCTCGGTGTGCCAGCGAAGACGATCGCCGCTCAGCGAGAACCCCTTTCCGGAACCCGAATCGATGAGCACGGTCTGCGTCCGATCCCCCACGCGCAACTCCACCCACGGACGACGACGCCCTCCCTTCAGGCGAAGCACCGTCTCCGCGCGCGGCATCGGTGCGGCCGACGGGGTCACGCGCACTTCCTTGGCCGGGTAGTCCAGCGTGAGCACCGTGGACCGAAAGGTGGGGTAGCCCAGGATCCCATCCACGGGCGCGCCGATGGTGCGGGACACCAGGTCGAGTTCCTGCACCCAGAGCGGAACGTTCGAGAGCCGCAGCGCGCCGACGTCCAGGGAGGCCATGCGGACCGTGCTGCCCACATCCCCTTCGTCGATGCCGATTCGCCGCAGCGCGGCCGGGTCCACCACGTTGTGCGTGGATCCGGTGTCCAGGATCATCGTGAGCGTGCGAGCGGAGTCACCGGCCGCCAGGGCCGTGACCAGGATGTGTCGACCGCACCATCGCGCGGGAAGCACGCGCGGCGCCGATGCGGATTCCCCGTCCGACGACGGCAGCGAACCGGCGCAGCCCACTGTCCCCAACGCCGTCCCCAACGCCACCCACAAGGCGGCCGCGGGGAGGAGCCGCCCCACCGGGACCACGGCGCCTACTGCCAGAGATGCAGCTGAAGAAAGATGTCGGAGTCGGCCGAACCCACCGCGGGCACGAGCACCCGGAACCGGCCGTCCAGTGTGACCCCGGAGATCGGCGACACCTGCACGCCGGTCTGCAGGCGGTGCGCCTCGTCGTCCACGATCTCCGTGTCCGGATCTTCCCAGTCGTGCGCCGCCAGCAGGGTCACCCCGTTGGCCGCCACCCACTGGATCTCCTGGTACAGCGCGGCCTGCTGACTCTCGGCGCCGCTGCTTCGTTGAAAGCTCCCGTAGTCGTACTCGAACTGGTAGGTCAGCGGCACGAATCGCCAACGCCGCCACGGATTGACCACGCCGTACACGCCATAGCTCGACGTGTCGCCGCCCTCCGGGATCGGACGGCGGCGGATCAGCGCGCTGGCGCCCACACTCCAGCTGAGATCCCGCCAGCCGGCGTTGATCGCGCTGCCCCAGCCGTCGTCCACATCGGTGATGTCCCACGCATCCGGCACGCGTTGCCGCGCGGCCATGCGAAACCACGATGCGTTCAGGAACGGGTAATTCGGCATGGCGCCCACCTCCACGCCGGACACGCGCGATTCCGGCAGTGCCCCGTCCAGTTCGAACCCGCGGCGAATCAACGCGGTGTGGTCGTCCAGCCGCAACCCGAACGACGGCACAAAGCGACCCGCCTTCACGTAGGCCTGGTAGGGCGCTTCGTGGACCATGGCGAACGCTTCGCGCAGGTAGAACGAATGATCCTGATCGAAGGTGTCCGAGTAGCCGCTGGGGCGGCCGCGCGCCCCGGTGTTGGCCAGCACGGTGAAGTGGTGGACGGGATGGAACACCACCGGGATGTCGATCTGCATGGGAAACGCGAGCGAACCGGACAGCAGCGCGGCAAAGCGCACGTCGGTCCCCACGCGGAAGACCGGATCCGGATTCAACGTTCCGTAGCGTCCCGCCAGCAGCCCGTAGCGGGTGGGGGCGCCCAGCGGCGTTCCCCAGGCCCAGCCGTCGTTCACGGCATCGGCAAAGGCGGCGGCCTCTTCGAACGTCTTGGGCCCCAGCGGAAGGTCATCGTTGTAGGTGGTGGCGCGATCCCGTCGACCCACGAACGAGACGTTGCGATCCCAGTCGTTCGTGGGACGCGGGCTGGTCGCGATCATGGACAGCGTGGACCGCCCGAAGTAGCGCCCCGACGCGTTCCGCATGCCGCCGCCCGCCGGATCCACATGGCACGACTGGCAGGACATGTTGCACTTGCGCTCGGCCAGCGGCGGGTTGTCCCATTCCTTGGGCGTGACGTGGCAGTTGTCGCAGGTGCGGGCCGAGCGCGCCGCGTAGATCGGGGTGGCCACGGCCTCGCCGGCCAGCAGCGCGAACAGGGCGACCAGCATCAGGCATCGTCCTAGTTGCACGGTCCCTCCGCTCCGTTGTCGATCCAGCGCTGGATGATGAGCTTCTCGCGGCTGGTCAGTCGCGGCCATGCGCCCGGCGGCATGTTGTTGTCCACGAAGATGTCGATGAAGATGTCGTCCAGGTTGTCCTGGATGGCTTCGCACGACTCCAGCCCCGGCTCCACGCCCCCGACGGCCCGAAGCCCGGACGGTCCGTGGGCCGATCGCGCCGCCAGCGCGGAGTCGTCTTCGTCCGGCTCGTCGCTCGAGTCCTCCGTGCCGGTGTGGCACGGAATGCACTCCCGCTGGAAGATGGGATACACCACTTCCCACGCGGGCGACCGCGCCACGATGTCGGGGTCGGCCTGGCTGAGCGTGAGGTCGCCCGAGCCGCAGCCCGCGACGGCCAGCGTCAGCAATCCGAAGAGCAACCTGCACACGGCGACCACCCGTTCCATGGAACTACCAGTACCACGTGCCCTGGGCGCTGATCGCTCCGTAGTTGATCGTGTCCACGATGTCGCCGCCGATGTTCAGGAACACGAACTCGGCCTGGGGACCCAGGGCGAACTTGTCCGAGAGTCGCCACTCGTTTCCGATGGCGAACAGCGTCCCGAACCCGTTCTCGTTGCCTTCCAGCCGGACGCCGCCGTTGCGAAACTCCACCCGTCCCTGCGCGCCGCCCAGTCCGCCGCGGAGGTAGAAGCCCGCGTGGGTGGGAAACCAGGTCACGGCCAGCGTTCCCACCGAGGCCGTGAACCGGGCGTCGGTGCCGTCGGAGAACTCCACGGCGCGCGTGAATGTGCTGGACTCCAGCCCCAGCACCACATCGGCGCCCAGGGCGCCGCCGATCCGGAAGCTGCCCACGCCGCCGGGCTCGGACTGCGATCCGCCGCCCTTGTACTCCTCGTTGTCGCTGCCGCCGCCCAGACCGATGCCGATGAAGAAGCCGGTGCGGTTGTGAGGTTTCGTGGCGGCCGACGCCAGCGAGGGCGCAAGCAGGCAGAGAGTGGCGGCCATCAGAACGGTGGTGCGGACCTTGGACATCGGAAGCCTCCGGAGTTGAGTGACGGGCCCCAGGGTGCCCCGCCGGAGGAATCCGTTCAACCAGAAACTCGGGCCTAGCGAAGCACCACAACGCGCTTCCGCGCCGAACCGTCCACGCTCTCCAACTGCACGAAGTAGACGCCGGCGGAAACACGACGGCCGCCCGAGTCGCGCAGGTCCCACACGCTCTCG
>BQJX01000167.1 GCA_021604925.1 Gemmatimonadota bacterium | reverse complement strand
CATCGCGGCCCGCCCGCGCCGGGACCAGCGGCCGGACTGACCCGGGGGGCCGCCCGCCGCTGCCCCGCGACCGTGGGGGCGGAGCGGGGAAGGCGCCGCATCGATGCCGGCTTCCTTTGCAGGCGCGTGCCGGTCTCGCATTTGACTGTCGGCATTCCCGCCGGTGGGGCATCCTCGCGGAATGACATCTCAAAGGCATTTCCCATCGCCCGTGACCACGATGTTCGCGCGGCGGGTCCGGGCGGGTTTCGAATCCCAGTACGATGAATGGCTGAAGGGCATCTCCCGGACGGCGTCGGGATTCCCGGGCAGCCAGGGGACCACCGTTCTCCGTCCCGGCGAGGGGCGCGAGGAGTACATCGCGATCAGTCAGTTCGCCTCGGCCGAGGATCTGGAGAGGTGGCTCTGCTCCACGGAGAGACGGCAGTGGTTGGAGAAGCTGGAGTCCATCACCCTGGATCACGAGGAAGTGACGTCGCTGACCGGCATGGAGCGTTGGTTCACGCTGCCCAACCGGGCGGTGACGCAACCTCCGCCGCGCTACAAGACGGCCGTCCTTGTCCTGGCCGGGCTCTACCCGTTGGTGCTTCTCCTGGATCTCATCCTGAGTCCGTTCCTGACCGCGCTGCCCGGTCCGCTGCAGGTGTTCGTGTCCCTGGTGGTGTCGATCGCGATCATGGTGTGGGGTGTGCTGCCGCAGCTGACCCGTCTCTTCTTCCGTTGGTTGTATCCGGGGCACGAGCCGCGCCTGACGAGACCGCGCGATCCGTAACGCGTCGCACCTCTCCGTCTCCCAGGTACCTTCGATCGCCCGCGGACTAGCGAACTCCCATGTGGATGATCTTCTGCGTGTCGATCACGGTGCCCGCGGTGAGCTTGGCAAAATAGGTACCGCCGGCGGCCTGCCGTCCCAGGTCATCTCGCCCGTCCCAGAGCACGGAATGGTCTCCGGCAGGGAGGTCGCCGTTCACGAGTTCCCGCACCCGTCGGCCGGCGATGTCGTAGACAGCGATCGTGGCCGGCCCTGCCGCGGAGAGCGTGAAGGAGAGCGACGTCTCCCGTCGGAACGGATTCGGGGAGACGGGGTCCAGAACGGTCCTGCCGATCCGCCAGTCGGGCGTCGTCACGGAGATGGTGGGGTGCAGAGTCTCGGCGCCGTGGAAGTCGAAGGCGCCGAGACGATAGTAGTAGGTCGATGCGGGCCGGACGGTCGCGTCCTCGTACGAGTACGGGTTCCGCCCGCGCAGAAGGTCGGCGTTCAATCGCCGGTAGCCCGAGGACACCGACCGGCTGCGGTAGACGGCAAAGCCATCGTGCCGGGACTCCTGGGAGGTGAACCACGAGAGCCGCACCGAGCTCCCCACCGGCTCGGCGGCCAGGCCGGACAGGATCACCGGAAGGGGGCCGTCGCACTGGGCAGGGATCACCTGGAGCCCGCCGAACCAGGCGGCCACGTAGACCACCTCGCCGAAGATCGCCACGTCCTCCGCGGCTCCGAATCCCGCCATCAACGGATCGACGATTCCGCCGATGAGTCGGGGCATTTTCGGATTGGAGACATCGAACACCTGGACGCCGCCGGCGCCACAGGCCAAGTAGAGGTAACGCCCCGAAACCGCGATGCCGGACGCTCTGCCCAGCGTGTTCACGCCGGCCACGACCACCGGTTGCGTCGGGTCCGAGACATCCACGACCTGCAATCCTGCGAGGTCGTCGGCCACGTAGACATGGTGCCCGGAGACGGCGACGTCGCGGGGAGATCGTGGCAGTTCCACCTGCCCCACGATGGAAGCGCTCTCCGGCGAGGAGATGTCCACGACCACCAGGCCGTGCCAATCCGCTCCGAAGTACGCGAAGGAACCGGACACGGCAACGGCCCGGACCTCGCCGATCGTGTCCACGAACCGGATGGCCGCGGGCGCGGTCGGGTCGGCAATGTCCACCACGTGCATTCCCGAGTAGCCCGCCACGTACGCATACTCGCCGTCCAGGGCCAGGTCGTAGGTCCGGACGTCGGCCGTGCCCGCGACCGTGGGGGAGGAGGGCGTGGACACGTCGATCACCTGGAAACCGTTCGTGAGCACCCCCTTGGATCCGGTATAGATGTAGTCTCCGCGCGCGGCAACGCACTCCAGCCGGTTGGGATGGGTCTGATGGATCACATGCTCGGGATGGGGCGGGTCGCTCACGTCGACGACCGAGAGGCTCCCGCTGGACCCGTACATGGTCTCGTCGACCGAGACCAGGAAGGCCAGGTTTCCCGACACCGCAATGTCGGAGCGTCCGTTGGTTCCCTGGTTGTAGAGCGTGTCCAACACGTCCACCGGCACGGGCATTGTGATGTCCACGGCATGCACATCACCGCCGGCGACGAACGCGTGCTCCCCGGAGACGCCCACCGCGACCGCACTCCCGACGTCCAGGCTCCCCAACAACAACGGCTGGCTCGGGTCCGAGGTGTCGTGCACGTGCAGCCCGTTGCTTCCCACGAGATATGTGAAGCCGCCGGACACGGCCCCGCCGTTGGCGCGCAGCGACAAGTCGGTACCCACCAGCATCGGCTCACCGGGAAGCGAGACATCCACGATTCCGAGACCCGCGCTGTAGTTGGCGAGGTATGCGAAGTTGCCGGAGATCTCGACATCGCTGGCCCGTCCCAACATGTCGATCGCGCCGATGATGGAGGGGGCAGTGGGCTCGGAGATGTCCACGATCTGGAGCCCGGCCAGGTCGTCGGCCACATACGCCAGCGATCCCGCGATCACGACACTCAGGGCGGCCCCGGGGGTGTCCGCGCTGCCCACCACGGTGGGTGACGACGGATCCGTGATGTCCACGACGAGCAATCCGGTCGCCTCGTCCGCGACGTAGGCGTGGGTCGCCGACGCGGCGACGCCGAGCGCCGTCCCGGGAGTATCCACCGATCCGACGATCACGGGCGCGCTCGGGTCGGAAACGTCCACCACCTGAAGCCCGGAGGCTTCATCGGCGACGAGGGCGTGGGTTCCGGAAAGGGCGACCCCGGCCGCGTCATCCGGGGTGGCGACGCTTCCGAGAATCAGGGGATGGCGAGGATCCGAAACGCCCAGGATCAGCAGGCCGCTGTGTTCGTTCGCGACGTACGCGAGATCGCCCACGATCGAGATGTCGCGGCACCTCCAGGGAGTGTCCACCGTTGCGGTCCAGTGAAGATAGTCCCCGTAGTCCACGCACTGGCTCAACGTTGCGGAGGGCAGGACGGACTGGCCGGCCAGGGCGGTGATGATCAGGGTCACCAGCGAGGTCTTGAAGGAAGCGGGCACGTGGGACACCTCCCGGGCAGTGACGGGATGCCGTCGTCGAGATGCGAACGCGAAGCCGAGGGAGGGCCAGCCGACGTTCGATCGTAGCAGTCACGGCGCAGTGGGGTCAAACGAGCGCGGAAACGGGTAGCATCGCATCCGGCACTGCCCGGAAACAACGAGGCCCACGGGACTGCACCTACCGATACGCCCCCTTCACGCTGGCCCAGCTGGATCGCTGGGCGCTCTCCGGCGTCGCGGTGGAGATGTCCAGCGTGAGGGAGAGGTCATCGTGGAAGCCGTCGCTGCTGGCGCCGACGCTGCGCGTGGACCGGAGGGTGACGCGAATCGTCCGCGTGCCCACCGGTACCACGGCGCCGCCGGCAACCGGCACCCAAGTGTTCACCGGCGCGATCGATCCCGAGTTCCAGGTATCCAGGGTGCCGCCGGCCCCGTTCAGGAGACTCACGGTCAGGCTGGCCCAGTCCGTGGTCCCGCCGGCGCTGTTGGAGCGCCCCCACGCGGAGCAGGACCAGCCCACGCCGCCACCGTCGATGACGGCGTCAAACGTCGACACGTCCACGTCCTGGTAGAGCTCATTCGTGTACGGACCCTGCGGTCCGTTCGAGCCACCCTGGAACGCGAACGCGCCGCTGTACGGGATGGTCGTGTTGACCGAGTACCCGGTGCCGGAATCCGTCCATCCGCTGAGATCGCCGGTCTCGGCCCCGGGGTTGACGATCAGGTTTCCGGTGGCGGCCCCGGCGACTGCGGGCAGGAGTGCCAGCAGCGGCGCTGCGATTCTCAAGAGCTTCATTCCATTCCCTCCGGTGGGGGGCCGTGGGAGGCCCGATGCACTACACCTGGGGAACGGATTCCGCGGGAATGGGGGACACCGGGATGGGCCCGGGCGAAGAGGATCGGTGATTCGCGGGCCCACGACGGCGACGCGCCCGATCGGCAGGGCCAAGGCCTACTCCAGCTTCGCCAGAATCGCCTCGGCGCGCGCGCGATGGATCGCGGCTTCCTCCGTGTCGCCCAGGGCTTCCAGCGCCCCCGCGAGGCTGTTCAGGTCCTCGGCCACGTCTCCCGACTCCGGACCGAAGAACTTCTCGTCGATCGCCACCACCCGTCGGAAATAGTCCCTCGCCTCCGCATGCCGCCCCTGCTCCTGGGCGATCTCTCCCAGGTAGTAGAGCGAGAGGGCCACGGTGGGATGGTCTTCGCCGAAGATCTTCCTGCGGATGTCGAGCGCCCGTTGCAACTGCTCTTTCGCCTCTTCGAAGTGACCCAGCGTGAGCAGATTGTAACCGAGATTGTACCGGCTCTTTCCGACGTTTGCATGGTCCGGTCCGTAGTGTCCCAGGAAGATCTCGAGCGATCGCTCGAACAGCGGCCGCGCGAACTCCTGTCCCCTTGTGCCGGAATACGCGATGGCCAGGTTCTCGAGATCTTCCGCTACCAGCGGATGGTCTGCGCCGAGCGTCTTCTCGTGAATGTCGAGGGCTTTCTTGTGCAGCTCGACGGCGCGGTCGTAGTCCCTCAGGTCGAAGGCGATGGTCGCCAGGTTCGTGTACCCGTTGGCCATCCGGGGGTGCCCTTCCGGGAACAGGTTCGACCAGATGGCCAGCGACTTCTCGATGTACTCGCGACCCTTCTCCGGATCCCGGACGGTCACCAGCGTGCCCAGGTTGTTGTAGAGGTTGGCGACCGACACGGACTGTTCGCCGTCGCTTCGGACCACGACCTGCACCGCGCGCTGCAGCACCTCCAACGCCTCGTCGTGCTTGCCCACATCGTTCAGGACGTTCCCCAGCTGACCCAGGGCGATGCCGTAGTACCGGGGGCGTTCTTCCTCCGGGATGATCTCCAGAACTCGCACCGCCTCGCGCGCCTCGGCCTCCGCCTCTTCGAAACGGGACAGCGCTGCCAGCGCGGTGCTGTGGTTCGTGAGACTCATGGCGGCCTGGGGAGAGTCCGTCCCGAAGTGCTGGCGCCGGACCTCCACGCTCCTGCGGTGGAGTTCTTCCGAAGCGGGGAAGAGGCCGAGTTGCCGGTACACGACCCCGATCGTGTCCATGAGCTCGGCCTGCACATCCGGGGTGTCCTGGAGCTCGGTCTCCACGCGCTTCGCGCCCTCGTCCAGGATCTCGCGCGCCGTCAGATCGTTCCCCCGCGACTCCTCCGGATCCGCCACCTGGAAGATGTCGACGAGGAACGCTGTGGTTTCGCGCGCCTTGTCGGCCTCGGCCTGGGCGATGATCTCGGCGTCCAGCGCCCGCTCCAGGTTCCGTTCCGAACGGGCGTAGAGGACGCTCATCCCGATTCCGAACACGACGATCAGCGCGAGACCTCCCACCGCCGCGGCCACCGGCAGGCGATGCCGCGCCACGAGCTTCCGAAGCTGGTACATGGTGCTGGGGGGGCGCGCGAGAATCGGCTCGCCGGCCAGCCACCGACCCACGTCGTCGGAGAGGGCGGCGGCGCTGGCGTACCTCGCGTCGGGTTCCTTGGCCAACGCCTTGCGGGCGATCGTCTCCAGGTCCGGATCGATGCGCGGCGTTCCGGAGCGACTCATCGGCTCAGGGGGGCTCTCGCAGATCCGTCGCGCCGCTTCCACGAGCGAGACGTCCGTGGTGTTCACGGGCCGGCGGTCGGTGAGCAACTCGTAGAGCATGACGCCCAGCGAGTAGACGTCCGTGCGCACGTCGATCTCGTCGGTGGCTCCGCGCGCCTGCTCCGGGCTCATGTAGCCCAGCGTGCCGCGGACCACGCCCGCCGCGCTCAGCATGGTGGCGTTGGGATCCTCTTCGACGAGACGGGCCAGGCCGAAGTCCAGGACCTTGACCTGCGGACGGCCATCGCGCGAACCCTCTTCGGCGGCGGCCACCTTCACGTTGGCCGGCTTGAGGTCGCGATGGATCACGCCGCGCTGGTGCGCGTGGTGGACGGCGTCGGCCAGCGTGCAGAACAGCTCGAGTCGGGCGCGCGATCCGAGGCCCTTGCCGGGTCGCTTCATCCACTGGTCGAGGTCGTCGCCGCGCACCAGTTCCATGGCAAAGAAGTGCTGCCCGCCGGGCGTGCGTCCGGACTCGTAGATCGCCGCGATGTTCGGATGACGCAGGCGCGCCAGCGTCTCCGCTTCGCGCTGGAAGAGCCGAACCTGGAGCTCATCCGCGAACTCGCCGCCGCGGATCACCTTGAGCGCCACCCGGCG
>BQJX01000166.1 GCA_021604925.1 Gemmatimonadota bacterium | reverse complement strand
TAGTACATGCCCGCGGGAAGTCGCTGGCGGAGATGATCGCGTCCGTTCCAGCTCAACGTGCGCTGGCCGCCGGCCGGCGAAACCTCATCGGCCAGCACGAACAACTCGCGCCCGCGGTTGTCGAAGACGCGCAGGAGGATGGGCTCGCCCTGCGGCGCGAGGTAGCGGATCTCCATCGCCCCGTCGAGATGCGGAACGAACGGGCGCGGCGGAACGTCGAGAACGAGTTGGCGCGACGGGTTGTAGCCGTAGACCAGCGTCTCCGTTCCCTGCACCACTTCGTCCTGGAGATTCTCGGAGCGCAGCTTCTTCACCGAGATCCGGTACAGCACCTGCGGGCTCAGATCCGAGGTCGTCAGGCGCACGGTGCGGCGGTCGTCCTGGAGCACCGCTTCCCGCACGGCCACGGGAAACTGCGTCACCGCGCCGCCGGGCGTGAGAATCGCCAGCGCACTGTAGTTCCCCTGGTCTTCCGCCGTGGCGGGATCCAGATCGCGGGAGAAGAACAGGTCCACGCGATCCACGGCTTCGGCGGTTCCGCGCAACAGCGCCGGCGGACCGTAGTCGCCGGGCGAACCGATCGACGGTTGCGTGTCCATCAGCCACGTGGCGGCGTAGTTCTCGCTGGTCTCGTTGTGACCGGTGATTCCGTTGCCCGCCGTCCGCGTTTCGGTGCCTTCGCGGTAGTCCGTGCGGGTGACCGTGCGCCCGAACAGGTGCTGTCCGTTCGCGGCGAGGCTCTGGGCCGCCGGCGTCGTGTCCAGCTGATACGTGCTTTCGATCGTGTCCGCATCCGGCCCGTCGATACGAACGCCGGACTTGTTGGGCGACACCGTCACGAAGTCGGGGCCCGCGTTGCTCCACTGCACGATGTCCACGTCCTTCACGAGGTCCGACTCGCCGTCCCAGAAGAAGAGGACGATCACCTCGCGACTGTTCGACAGTCCGGCGTCGCCCTGGATCAGCGGAACGCCCACCGTCTCCGGCCCCGGGTCGACCATGCTGGGCACACCGTCGCCGAGTCCGTCCTGCACCATCTCGTAGTCGGCCGGGGCGCCCCAGGTGTCCTCGAACGCGAAGTTGTCCTTGAGGCAGATCACGATGCTCTGTCCGGGCGCGATCGTGGCGCCCTCCGGGAAGCGCGCGCAGAAGTCCGTGGCGAATCCGCCGGACGGCACCAGCGCGCCGTCGGTGATCCGCCAGTAGTTCTGGGCGGGGTCCCCGGCGAACACGAAATCGCTGACGTAGTAGTTGGTCAGGTCGATCACGCTCGGCGTGGGATTGTAGATCTCGAAGAACTCACCATCGGTCGGAGTGACCGCGAACTCGGTCAGGAGCAGATGGTCGGCCGCGGTTACCTGCCCGAACGAGGCGGACGCGAGCCCAAGGACCCACCCCACCGCGAAGAGGACGATCATCGGAGCGGATCGAAACACGCGGCACTCCCGGGATCCCGTTGGTAGGTTTGCGCCCGCGGACCGGGAAACGGCACGCTCAAAGGGCCACTCGGCGCGTCAGCCGAGCAGACCCGTTTATCATGGCCATTCGGTGAAGTCAACTGACACTGGAAGTCGCGACTTTCGACGCGACTCGGAACGTGCGCATTCCCAATGCGATAGCGCGCACCGGTTAGAATCCGGATCACGGGGCGAGCAGTTCGGCGTTCGCCTTCCTGGCAGCGGCGTGCAGGGCTTCCGCGGGCTCCATTCGACCCCGCAATACCGGCTCGATCGCCTCCCGCTCCAGCACGTTTCGACCGGCAAACCACCCCTTGGCCTGCGGCTGCGGCACCGCTCGCTCCAGCTGGGCGTACGCCTCGCGAAGTCCGGGATAGCGCTCCAGCTTGGCCACCATCACCGGATCCTCCATGGCCGACTTCCGCACCGGCAGGTACCCCGTCTCGGCCGACCACCGCGCGGTCTGTTCCGTCTCCGTGAACCACTTCACGAACTCCCAGGCGGTGGCTTCGCGTTCCGGGGTGGTCGCAAAGAGGACCACGTCCGTTCCGGCGACCAGTTGCGCATCGATCTTGCCCATCGGCAGCGGCGCGATCCCCAGTTCGAAGCCGTACTTGCCCTCGATGAACGCGAGGCTCACGGAACTGCCCTCGATCATGGCCACCTTCCCGGCCAGGAACTCGTTCTGGTACTCGAAGCCCTGACTGATCAATGCCGACCCGTCGCGCACGAGCAGATCCGCCATGAACTCCAGCGCTTCCACGCCCTCGGGCGAATCGAAGGACACGGCCGACTCGTCCTCGTTCAGCAGCGTGCCTCCGTTCTGCACGAGCAGGTTCTCGAACATGGACGCCGTGATCTGGCTGGCCAGGCCGAAGCGGTCCGCCTTGCCGTCGCCGTCGGTGTCCACGGTCAGGCGACGTGCGTAGTCGCGGTACTCCTCCCATGTGCGGGGACCGTGGGCGGGATCGATCCCGGCCTCCCGGAACATGTCCTTGTTGTAGTAGAGGCAGCGCACGGACTTGTTGAACGGGAACGACCAGATCTCGCCGCCCTGCTCCGCACCGCGCAGGTAGATCTCGTAGAAGTCGTCCATGTCGCGGACCGGGGACGCGCCTTCCAGGAACCGGCCGAAGGGTACGAGCGACTGGTTCTCGATCAGGTTCGCGGTCCACGCCTCGTAGCACTGCGCGAGATCCGGCGGTCCCCCCGCGGCCACCGCGGCCATGACCTTCTGGGAGAGCGCCTGGTACTTGCCCATCGACACGCTCTCGAGATCGTGTCCGGCCGCGTTGAACTCGTCCACCAGACCGTCCAGCGATCGGCCCAGCGGACCTCCCATGGCGTGCCAGAACTTGATCGGGTCGGCACTCGAACCCGGATCGCGCTCCCCGTCCCCGCCGGCGCACCCCAGCACACCCAGCATCGTTCCCGTGATCAGGAGTCTCCGGAACCTTCCAGCCGTGAAACGCATGGTCACCCCTTCAGGCCCGTATGGGTCAGGCTCTCGATGATCTGCCGCTGCGCGAAGAAGTAGACGACCAGCAGCGGCGCGATCGAAAAGACGGCGGCCGCCATCATGAGGCCGTGCTCGGTCCCCTGCTCCTGCGCGAAGAACGCAAGTCCGACCTGGATCGGGCGGATGGAATCCGAGTTCGTCATCACGAGCGGCCAGAGAAAACTGTTCCACGTGTTGATGAACGTGAACAGGCAGACGGTGGTGAGCGCCGCCTTGGACAGCGGCAGGATGATCTGGAAGATGAAGCGGACCGGGCCGCAACCGTCGATGACCGCCGCGTCCACCAGATCCCTCGGAAACGAGAGGAAATGCTGGCGCAGCAGGAAGATGGAGAACACGTGCGCGAGCCACGGCACGATCAGCGCCGAGTAGTCATTGATCCAGCCATCCCGTCCCCCGCCCGGCAGGTTGTACAACAGGATGTACGAGGAGATGATGTAGACGGGCTCCGGCACCATCATGGTGGACAGGAAGGAGTTGAAGATCCCCTCGCGGCCCCGGAACTGCAGGAATGCGAACGCGAACGCGGACAAACCGGAGGTCACCACCACCCCGGCCACGATGCACACCGCCACGAAGATCGTGTTGAAGAAGTAGCGCGGAAACGGAACGGTGTTCCACGCCTCCGAGAAGTTCTCCACGCGCGGGTGTTCCGGGTACCAGGTGGGCGGCGCCTGGAAGAGGTCCTCGGGACCCTTCAGCGACGTGCTGATCATCCAGTAGAACGGCACCACGAACGCAACCGCGCCCGCCAGGAGCATCAGGTGGATGGCCCAGTTCCGCCGGAACGCCGGCGACACGCTACGCATAGTGCACCCGCTTCTCCACGACCTTGCGCTGGAACAGCGTGAGCACCAGGATCACGGCAAAGAGAACCAACGCCACCGCGGACGCGTAGCCCATGTTGCCGCCCGCATCAAAACCCTTCTCGAACAGGTAGTAGACGATCACGTTGGTCGTGCCCAGCGGGCCCCCGACCGGCGGCCCGGTCATCAGGTAGATGGGAGCAAAGACCTGGAACGACAGGATCGTGGTCATCACCACCACGTAGAACGTGGTGGGGGTCAGGAGCGGCCAGGTCACGTGGCGGAACATGCCGGCGCGCCCGGCGCCGTCGATGCGGGCGGCCTCGTAGTAGTGCTCGGGGATGTTCTGCAGTCCGGCCAGGAAGATGACCACGTTGTAGCCGATGCCGCGCCAGACGGACACGATGACCACGCAGATCAGGGCCAGGCTGGGGCCCTCGGCCCAGGTCGGCAGATCCCAGCCGAGCGGCCGCAGCATCAGTTCGAAGATGCCCGTGGGCTCCTCCAGCCACTCCAGCGGGTTGCCGCCCATCTTCTCGATGAGCGCGTTGGCCAGGCCGAAGCGCACGTGGAAGATGAGCTTCCACACCATCGACACGGCCACGAACGACGTGACCACCGGCAGGAAGTAGATCGTGCGGTAGAGACCGAGCCCGCGGATCCCCTTGCGCAACAGGAGCGCAAAGAACAGCGACGTGGCCACCGAGAGCGGCACGGCTCCCACCACGAACCACACGGTGTTCACGGCGCTGTTCCAGAACTCGGGATCCGCGAACAGCTTTGCGTACTGGTCGAGACCGACGAAGCCGCGGATCTTGCCGAAGCTCGCATCGAAGAACGAAACGGCCAGCGCCGACAGGATCGGCAGCAGTCGGAATGTCACGATGATGATCGCGGCCGGCAGGAGAAACAGGTAGGGCATGACGTGGCCCCACTTGCCGCGCTGAAGAGGACTGGTCGGCTCGAGGTCGGCCACGGGCGCACCTGCTTCGAAGTGGGTCGCGAAGGGATCGGAGCATAGGAAAGGGGCCGATGGGTGTCAATCGCGCCCGGGGCCCCCGCGACGGCAGTTGCCGGGTCCGAACGCCAATGCTAGCTTGCCCCAGCGCCGACGCCTGCGATCCAGGGTTGAGGAGGCCGCCGTGGGGAAAAAAGAACAACTCCGGACGCTCCGCAACCTGGGCATCATCGCCCACATCGATGCGGGCAAGACCACCACGACCGAGCGGATCCTCTTCTTCTCCGGGTCCTCCCACAAGATCGGGCAGGTGGACGACGGCACGGCGGTCATGGACTGGATGGACCAGGAGCGGGAGCGCGGGATCACCATCACCTCCGCGGTGACCACCACCCCCTGGAGGGACCATACCCTCAACATCGTGGATACGCCGGGGCACGTGGATTTCACGGCCGAGGTCCAGCGTTCGTTGCGCATCCTGGACGGGGCCGTGGTGGTGATCTGCGGCGTGGGCGGCGTGGAGCCGCAATCCGAGCGGGTCTGGCACCAGGCTTCCGAGTACCGGGTCCCGCGGATCGTGTTCGTGAACAAGCTGGACCGTCTGGGCGCGGACTTCGAGCGGGCGCTGGCCGACCTGGAGAAGAAGCTGGGCGGGACGTTCGTTCCGCTCACGATCCCCGTGGGGAAGGACGACGGCTACCTGGAGTCGATCGATCTCCTGGGAAACCGCCTGCTGCGCTGGGACAAGGACAGCGACACGGACGAGCCCGCCACCGCGCCCATCCCCGCGGAGCACGACGCGCTGGTGGCCGCGGCGCGCGAGCGCATCGTGGAGGCCGCCGCCACGGCGGACGAATCGGTCCTGGACCACTTTCTCGAAACCGGCGAACTGGCGGCGGCGGAGATCGTGCCGGCGCTGCGCCAGGCGGTCCTGGGAGGCGCGATCCACCCGGTCCTGTCCGGCACGTCGCTCAAGAACCGCGGCGTGCGACTCCTCCTGGACGCGATCGTGGACTACCTCCCGTCCCCGCTGGACGTGCCCGCCGTCCAGGGGGTTCGCGTGGGCTCGGACGACCTGGTCACCCGCAACCCGAATCCGGACCTCCCCCTCACCGCGCTGGTCTACAAGGTCATGAACGACGAGGCGCACAGTCGCCTCTACTACGCGCGCGTGTACGCGGGACGCCTGCGGAAGGGAACCAAGGTGTGGAACCCCGACCAGGAGATCGAGGAGCGGGTGACCCGCATCTACCGCATGCGTTCCAACCGCAAGGAGGCGCTGGACGAGGCGGTCGCCGGCGACATCGTGGGGCTCGTGGGTCCCAAGCGGACGGTGACCGGGGACACGCTGTGCACGCGCGAGGATCCCATCGTGCTGGAACCGATCCGGTTTCCCGATCCCGTGATCTCGGTGGCGATCGAGCCGCGAACGCAGGCCGACCTGGCGGACCTGGAGAAGGCGCTGGCCGAGCTGGCGCTGGAAGACCCCACGTTCACCGTGAAGGACGACCCGGACACCGGCCAGAAGATCATCGCCGGGATGGGCGAGCTGCACATACAGGTGCTGGTGGAACGGCTCCACCGCGAGTTCCACGTGGACGCGCGCACCGGCAACCCGCAGGTCGCGTACCGCGAGACGATCTCCGGGAGCGCCACCGAGACCGGCGACTTCGATCGCGAGATCGCGGACAAGACCAACCGTGCTTCGGTCACGCTGCGCCTCGCTCCGAACGAGCGCAACGCGGGCGTGCACTTCGACTCCGCCGCGGAT
>BQJX01000165.1 GCA_021604925.1 Gemmatimonadota bacterium | reverse complement strand
GCTGCGGCACAGCGACGTTCGTCCGCGCCCCGACGTGCAGGCGGGAGAGGAGATCTACCTCGTCGCCCGTGCCGGGCACGCCGCCGTTTCCGTCCCCACCAATGTTCGCCGCGGTGGCTCCGTGGGCGACACGATCCTGGTCCTGAATCCGCTCACCGGAACCGTCGTTCGCGCGCTTCTGGTGAGTCGTCATCACGCCGAGCTGACCGTGGCCGACGCCACGGGCGAAAGGAGATCCCTGTGATGTTCCCGCCCCGAATCGGCGCCCGACTGCGCCTGACGGCTCTCATCGGCTGGACCGGTCTCCTGGCAGGTGGGGGATTCCGCGCCGCGGAGGCCGGCACCATTGTGCCCACGTCCGGCTCGCTGTTCTCGGACCACTCCGCCTTCCAGGTCGGCGACATTGTCACCGTGCTGATCGTGGAGTCCAGCACGGCGACCAAGTCCACGCTGACCCGAACGAACGTGGAGGCGGAACACAGCATGTCGAGTCTCGACAAGCTGGACTTCCTGGGGATGTGGGACATGGACACGGACAACCGTTCGGTGGGTGAGGGCTCCACCGCTCGCCGGGGTGAGCTCCAGGCGCGGATCACGGTGGAGATCATGGAAGTGACGCCCGCCGGCCTCCTCCGGGTGGAGGGGACGCGCTCCGTGCTGGTGAACGGCGAAGAGGAGATCATCACGCTGCGCGGCAGCCTGCGCGCCCAGGACATCCAGGCCGACAACACGGTTCTCTCCGCGTACCTGTCGAACGCGGCGATCGAGTACAGCGGAAAGGGTGTCCTCGCGAATGCGGAGCGGCCCGGCTACCTCACGCGCATCTTCAACTGGCTCTTCTGAGTCGCCCGAAAGCGAGGAACCTCTTGCGACTTTCCACTAGGCTGACCGTTCTCACCGCGCTGGCCGCCGTGGTCTTTGCTGCCGCCGCCGGCGCGACTCCGGTGCGCGTCAAGGATCTGGTCACGATCGAGGGCACCGACCCGGTCGAAGTGTACGGGTAC
This sequence comes from Gemmatimonadota bacterium, assembly GCA_021604925.1. Taxonomy (GTDB): domain Bacteria; phylum ARS69; class ARS69; order ARS69; family ARS69; genus BQJX01. Next base: position 5,519 of record BQJX01000165.1, on the reverse strand, counting down.
GGGCTGGTGATCGGACTGAACGGGACCGGCGACGGGCGATCCATCACCTACACCCGGCAGTCCATCATGAACCTGCTGGAGCGGATGGGACTGACCGTTTCGGACGATCGGCTGCGCGCCAAGAACGTGGCCTCCGTCATGGTCACGGGCACCATCTCGCCGTGGGACGGCCCCGGCTCGCTCGTGGACGTGAACGTGTCGTCCATCGGCGACGCCACGAGCCTGGCCGGCGGCTTCCTGCTGCTCAGCGAGCTGCGCGGACCGGACGGCGTGCTGTATGCCACCAGCCAGGGTTCGCTCTCCGTGGGCGGCTTCGACTTCAGTACCTACTCCGGGGCCCGCGTGCGCCGGAACTATGTCACGTCGGGGCGCGTTCCCGAAGGGGCGCGGATCATCACGGCGCCGCAGTTCGACGTGCCCGCCGGTGTGGTGCACCTGTTCCTGGACGAGCCGGACTTCGGGACGTCGTCGCGGATCGCGGCCGCCCTGGAGACCCACTGGAACGGGCCGGGTGCCGTGTCGGCGGTGGACGCGGGGAAGGTGGCCATCCAGTTGCCCCAGCTGCCCGCGCCCAACGACTTCGCTTCGGCCATGTCCGTGCTGGACGATGTCTCCGTTGAGCCGGCGGTCATGGCCAAGATCGTGATCAACGAGCGCACCGGAACGCTGGTAGCCGGCGGCAACATCCGGCTCCAGCCGGCGACCGTCTCGCACGGCAACCTGAACGTCCGGGTGGAGGCGGCCAATGCGGTCTCGCAACCGGCTCCGTTCTCCGACACCGGCGTGACCACGGCGGTCCAGAACCAGTCGGTCGGCTTCGACGAGGGCCGCGGCGGCGTGGTCTCGCTCCCGTCCACGACCAGCGCCGATGAACTCGCCACCGCCCTGAATGCGCTGGGTGTGGCCCCGCGCGATCTGATCGCGATCTTCCAGGCGCTCAAGGAAGCGGGCGCGCTCCCCGCCAAGATGGAGATCCTGTAGTCATGAGCGAGATCTTCGGCGCGGGATTCGACGGGCTCTCGGAGCAGGGCCGTCTGCGCAAGACCGCCCAGGAGCTGGAATCCGTGGTCCTCACGCAGTTGATGGCCGCCATGCGGAACACGGTCCCGGAGGGCGGCCTCTTCGAGAAGTCCGCGGCGGACGACATCTTCCGGTCCATGCTGGACGGGGAGCTGGCGCGCGTCACCGCGGAGAAGAGCCCCTTTGGCCTGGCCGAAGCCATCGTCGATCGGTTCGAGAAGTCGGTCAAGGGAACCGAGTCCCTGACCGAATCGATGAACAGAAGCCAAGAATCCACCAGCCCACCGCCTCCCGCCGATTCGGCGGCGGACGGTCAGCCGCGATCCTGGAGAATCTGATGGAAGACACCTACGGCGCTGCCCTGGAACGCTTCCGGGATGTGGTCGCGGATCAGCTGGCCGGCTACCGGAGGCTCCTGGCCTCCACGCGGGCCGGAACCGACGCGCTCCGCACCCACGACGTGGACCGCTTCGATGAGATCCTGGAGGAGCAGGTCGACGTGTTGCGAGGTCTGAAGGAACTGGAGCACGAGCGGGCGCAGGTCGTGCGCGTCGTGGGCGGCAACGCACACGACCCCGAGCTCTCGGAAATGGGTCACGAACTCCGGTCACTGGCCGCGGAAGTGCGTCGAGCCGGCCGGGTGGAACGGCTCGTGATCGAACGGAATGGCGCCCTGGTCGAAGCACGGCTGGGGCTGCATCGGCAGGCCGGCACCCTGACGGGCGTGGAATCCACGCGCGTTCACCAGATTGCCTGAGGAGGAACCCACGTGCCTGGACTCTTCGGAATCTACGGGCTCGCCAGTCAGTCGCTGCTGAGCTTCCAGACCGCGATCAGCACCGTCGGTCACAACGTCGCCAACGCGGGAACCGAGGGCTTTCACCGCCAGCGGATCGACTTCCGCGCCAGCAACCCCGAGTTCACGGCCGCCGGAACGCTGGGAACCGGAGTTCGAGTGAACTCGGTCCAGCGCATCGAGGATCGGTTCATCGAGTTCGCGGTCCAGCGGGAGGTGCCGGTGCTGGCTCGCTACCTGACCCGCGCCAATGCGATGGCCCAGGCGGAACTCACGTTCGGTGAACCGTCCGACGCGGGACTCACCGGCCAGCTCGATTCGTTCTACACGGGCTGGGATGACCTCGCTTCCAACCCGGAGGATCCGGCGGCCCGCGAGTCGGTGGTGCGACTGGGAGTGGGGCTGGCCGACGCGATCCGCCAGTCGCGCGATCGTCTGGTCAGCCAGCAGGAGTCGATCAACGGCGAGATCTCGCTGACCGTCGACAGCGCCAACCGTCTCATCCGCGAGATGGAACTGCTCAACCGGAACATCATGACGGCCACCCGGAACGGAGTGGTGCCCGCCGACATGGAAGACCGGCGGGACATGATCGTGGAAACGCTGGGCGAACTGGTCGGCGCCGCGGGAACCGTGGAGGACAACGGAACCGCCACGGTGCGTGTGGCAGGGCGCGTAGTCGTTCAGCTGGAGGCGTCCACGCCCATCAGCTTCGACATCAGCGAGTCCGACGCTCCCACGATCGAGGGGCGCGCCTTCCGAGGTGGCGAGTTGGACGGGCGCGTGGGCGGGCTGCTGGAAGTCCGGGACCGCGACCTGGCCTCGGCCATCCGGCGCCTGGACGAGTTCGCGGAGCGACTGGCTCGCGACGTGAACGACGTCCACGCCCAAGGACGAGATCTCCACGGACAGGAGACGCCGCCGTTCTTCGTGCTGTTGGGACTGGAACGGGACGGGGTGGGAGGTGCGGCCGCGGGGCTTCGCGTGAACGCGGAACTCCAGGACGACTCCACCCGCGTGGCCGCCGGTGCCGACGGGACGCCCGCGGACAACTCCATCGCGCTGGACATCGCGGCCCTGCGCGGTCACCGAACCGGCGCCGCCGGCATGCTGCGGAGCCTGGTGGTGGATGTGGGCGCGCGCAGTCGCGAAGCCGCGGACCTCGCCACGGGCCAGACGGTCATCGTGGACAGCTTTCGCGCCCAACGGGAATCGATCTCGGGCGTCTCGCTGGACGAAGAGGCCGCGAACCTCATGCGCTTCCAGCGTTCCTACCAGGCGGCCGCCCGCATCATGACCACGGCGGACGACATGGCCCAAACCCTGCTCGCGCTCTAACAGAAGGACGTCCTCATGCGCATCACCGAGAACATGATCGCGATGAACTTCCTGCGGCGCAGCGGTTCGGCGCTGAGCACGATGGCGAACGCCCAGGAACAACTGGCCAGCGGACGAAGACTGCTCCGCCCGTCGGACGATCCCAGCGGTCTGGCCAAGTCGCTGGCACTGAACTCGGACCTCCGTCGCGTCACGGCGCACGTGGACAACGCCTCGTCGGCCACGGCCTTCATGAGCAGCACGGAGAGTTCTCTGCAGGAGATCTCGGACCTCATCTCGCGCGCCAAGGAGCTGATGGTGGCGGGACAGAACGCCACTTCGGACGGAGAGGGCGCCGACGCCCAGGCGACGGAGCTTCGTTCCCTCATCGATTCGTTGATGCTGGTGGCCAACCGGGAGGTGGGAGGTCGCGCGCTGTTCGGCGGCCGCGAGACGCAGGGCAAGGCGTACCAGCAGATCGGCGGCAACATCGTCTACCGGGGGGATCACCAGGACATCCTGGAGGAGATCGGCAACGGGCTTCGGGTCGGCGTGAACATGCCGGGCCCGAAGGCGTTCCAGACCGTCCCCTCCAAGGTGCGCGGGAATGTGGATCTCGACCCGCTGATCTCCACGACCACTCCGCTCAACGACCTCTTCGATGGGCGTGGCGCCATGCCGGCCACGATCCAGGTGACGGACGGCAACGGCATCACGTCGGAGGTCCAGCTGGGCGGGGCCGAGAACATCGGGCAGGTGCTGGATGCGATCAACAACTCGGGGACGGCGATCGTGGCCACCATCTCCGCCGACGGCAAGTCCGTGGAGCTGACGGACACCTCGGGGGGCGGCTCGTTCTCGGTCCAGGACATCCAGGGCGGATCCCTCGCCCGAACCCTGGGCATTGCGTCCACCTCGGATACGGGAACCATCCGCGGCTTCGACCTGGATCCGGTGGTGAACGAGAACACGCCCATGGCGCTGCTGCTGAACGGCGCGGGAATCCCGGGCGGGCTGTGGACCCTGCGCAACGACAAGGCCGATGGGGCGCTGACCGCGCAGATCGATCCCTCCCAGGCCAACACGGTGGGCGACCTCCTGCGCATGATCAACGGCGCCAAGACCCCCAACGGGGAACCGCTGGGCCTGCGGGCTTCCATCGAGGGCCGTTCGCTCACGATCCAGAGCGTTCATCGGCAGAGCACGGTGACCATCGAGGACGCGGCTCCCGGGGGCAGCGCCAGCCAGCTGGGGGTCGCGGGCATCGGCGAAGCGCTGGACGTGTTCACGCTGCTGGAGCGCGCCGCGCTGGCGGTGGAGCAACGGGACACGGACGCCATCGATGCCGCCATCCGCGACGCGACCCAGGCCGTGGAGCAGACTGCGGGCATCCGGGGAACCTACGGCGCCCGGGCGCGCCAGGTCCTGTCGATGTCCGAGAATCTCCGTGATCAACAGGTGGACTTGACGATTCGCCTCTCGGACGTGGAGGATGCGGATCTGGCCAACGCGGCGGTTCAGCTGGCCAAGGCGGAGACGATCTACAATGCTTCGCTCGCAACGGGAACCAAGATGCTGGAACTCAGCCTCTTCAACTACATCCGATGAGACCATGAAGACACAGACGATCCGGATAGACCACCCGCTGGCCGCGGGACGCGAAGTCACTTCGGAAGAAGTGTGGGAGTTCCCCGAGGGACTGATCGGCCTGCCCGATTATCGCGCCTTTGCGCTGATCGAGCTGGATCAGGCCCCGCCGTTCCGTCTCCTGGTGTCGATCGATGATCCGTCGTTCGGGTTGGTCGTGGTGGAACCCACGGCCCTGGTGCCCGACTACGAGTTGGCGATGGAGGCCGGCGAACTGGGCGCCCTGGGCATTGGACCCGACGCCGCCCTGGACGTGTTCGTGCCCGTGGTTCTACCGGCGGGGGAGGACCCGCTCTCGCTCAACCTCAAGGGACCTCTTCTTCTGGCGCGTGAAACCCGGCGGGGCGTCCAACGCGTTTCGCGTGATGAACGCCATCTGATCCGGTTCACGCCATGCTCGTCCTGACCCGCCGCCTCGGCGAGTGGATCTCGATCGGCGACGAAGTCACCGTGAAAGTGCTTTCCGTGAAGGGCGACCAGGTGCAGCTGGGAATCGACGCGCCCCGCGCCGTTCCCGTCCACCGCGGCGAGGTCTTCGAGCAGATCCGCGCCGCGACCGAGGCCGCGCGCGCGTCGGCCGCGGATCCGGCGGCTCTGTCCCGCCTGTTGCCGGTGCAAAAAGACGCAGCAGATCGCAAATAGCGCGAAACTCTCCACTCTGACTGCCCGATAGATCCGGAAGAACCCGGAGTCTTTCCCATCCCGAGGGCAGCCATGAAACGTCGATCCGGCCTGACCG